>CAZKDT010000013.1:0-17648 GCA_964551515.1 uncultured Desulfobacteraceae bacterium
TGGGTAACTGATTCGATATTATTTGCAATTTCTTCCAAAGGAATATAACGTCCAAAGTGAGTGTCGTTCTGTGCCAGCCTCACCATCTGGTTGTCGTTACTTTCTGATGCAAGCATGAGACTCCCCTTTGTGTGTTCCTTGGCATCATGCAGTTCGTTTGGATCAACACGCGTTTGCTTAAGTCTGGAGATCTCTTTCAGAATCAGTTCTGTTGATTTGCGGGCGTTTTTAGGATTGACCCCTGCATAGGCCCCAAATATCCCGGTGTCCACATAAGATGAGATAAAGGAATAAACAGAGTAAGCCAAGCCTCTTTCTTCGCGTGTTTTCTGAAAGAGCCTTGAACTCATGTTTCCACCGAGGATGGTGTTCATCAGTGAGTAGGCATACCGTCTCGGGTCGGTTATGGAAATACCCCCTGCCCCAAGACAGATATGGATCTGTTCCAATTTTCTATGGTGCAGATTAACCCTGCTGTGACCTTGGGGTGTAATACGTTCGGGGAAGCTGTTGCCCGGACGAATTGATTCAAAGACCGGCCCGATAAGATCGATTAAACGGTTGTGCTCCAAGTTGCCTGCAGCCGAAATGACAATACGCTCGGGTTGATATAACTTGTGAAAAAACCTTTTAATGGTATGGGAATTAAAACCTTGAATGTTTTCACGAGTGCCGAGAACTGATCTTCCCAGAGAATTATTCCCCCAGAAATTTCTTCCCGAAAGCACATGAATGTATTCATCCGGACTGTCTTCCACCATGCCGATTTCCTGAAAAATAACCGCCCGCTCATTTTCAACCTCTTTTTCATCAAACACAGAGTTTAAAAATATATCAGAAAGAATATCGACCATGGTTTCCAGATGGGTATCCAATACTTTTGCATGGTAACATGTATTTTCAGCACTTGTAAAAGCGTTTGTCTGGCCCCCAATGGCATCAAATTCTTTGGCAATCTGAAAAGCGGTCCGTTTTTCTGTTCCCTTGAAAATCATATGCTCAATAAAATGAGAGAGTCCGCTTTCAGATAGTGATTCATCCCGGGCGCCGACATTTACCCATATTCCCATTGATATGGAATGAATATGGGGCATTTTTTTAGTAACAATCCTGATGCAATTATTGAGGGTGGTTTTATTTACGGTATGATCCATTTTTCTTAGCCTATTTCTTTTCTTCCAGGACAGCTTTGTGGCTCAGACGAATTTTTCCATCTCTGTTGATTTCAAGAACCTTTACTTTAATACGATCTCCTTCCTTTACAATATCAGAAACTTTATTTACACGGTGAGTGGCGAGTTGTGAAATGTGCACAAGACCGTCTGTTCCGGGCATTATCTGAACAAAAGCGCCAAAATCCATGATCTTTACAACCGTCCCTTCATAAATTTCTCCCACTTCGGGTTCCATTATAATCTCATTTATCATCTTCACGGCGGCATCCGCTTCTTCCTTAGAAAAAGCCGCAATTTTGACGAGGCCTTGATCGTCTATTTCAAGTGTAGTATCTGTTTCAGTTTGAATTGCTCTGATGACTTTTCCCCCGGGCCCGATGACTTCACGGATTTTGTCGGGATTAATATGGATGGTAATGATTATCGGTGCATAAGGGGAAATTTGGTTTCGAGGTTCATTAAGAGCTTTTAACATCCTTTCAAGAATATGAAGCCGACCCACGCGCGCCTGTTCAAGAGCTTTTCCCATAATATCCCTGGAGAGTTCATGAATTTTTATATCCATTTGGAGTGCAGTTATGCCGTCTTTTGTCCCGGCAACCTTAAAATCCATATCACCGGTGTGGTCTTCATCTCCAAGAATATCTGACAAAATGACCACATCATCTCCTTCCTTTACAAGCCCCATGGCAATACCGGAAACCGGAGCTTTGATTGGAACGCCACCGTCCATTAGTGCCAGGATACCCGAGCATACGGTTCCCATGGATGAAGATCCGTTGGACTCCAAGACTTCTGAAACAAGGCGGATGGTATAATCAAATTTTTCTTTGTCAGGCAGGGTTTTTTCTATGGCTCTGGTCGACAGCCCGCCGTGGCCGATATCCCTGCGGCTTGGTCCCCCGATGCGTCTTACTTCTCCTACCGAATACGGTGGAAAATTGTAATGGAGCATAAAGGGCCTTTGTTCTTCTCCGAGCAGCGTCTCCACACGCTGCTCATCCCGACCCGACCCGAGGGTCAACACACATATCACCTGGGTTTCCCCACGTGTAAAAAGAGCACTGCCGTGGACTCTGGGCAATATGCCAACATCACATGTAATCGGTCTTATCTCATCAAATTCTCTTTTATCAATTCGACATCTATCTTTAAGGATAATGTCTCTGCTGATTTTTTTGAGTATGTCATTAAATATATTATTCACCTCGCTTTTGCGATCGACATAATCTTCTCCGAGTTGTTCAATAATATCTGATTTTATTGATCTGAGAGCAACGCTTCGTTTAATTTTTTCAGGTATCATCAAAGCCTGGTATATCCTCGGGGATGCCTGGGATTCAACTTTTTCAACCAGCTCATTATCCCTTTCGGGCGGTGTAAAAGGCCGTTTGGGCACTCCGCTGATTTCCTTAAGTTTCACTTGCATATTTAAAAGCGGCTGCATGGCCTTATGGCCGAAAAAGATTGCTTCAAGCATATCAGATTCACAAACAATATTGGCACCGCCTTCCACCATTACAACACCGGTTTTTGAGCCGGCAACAATGATGTTGATATCCATATTCTCATACTGGTCTACGGTAGGATTGACTTTTAATTGACCGTCTATCCTGCCGACACGTACACATGCAATCGGCCCCGCAAATGGAATGTCTGATATTTCAAGCGCTGCAAATGCCCCTATCATTGCCAGAATGTCAGGGTCATTTTTCTGGTCCATGGAAAGTACGGTTGCTATAACTTGAGTTTCACATCGGTATTCTTTGGGGAAAAGCGGCCTGATGGGACGGTCTATAAGACGGGCGGTCAGGGTTTCCTTTTCACTGGGCCTACCGATTTCGCGTCTGAAATAATTCCCGGGTATTCGGCCCGCCGCATATCCCTTTTCCTGATATTCAACGGTAAGCGGCAAAAAATCCGTGGTACGTTCTTCTTGAGAAGATACAACTGCAACAAGTACAATGGTATCTCCATATTGAACCACAACCGAACCGGATGCCTGTTTGGCTATTTTGCCTGTTTCGATGCTTAGTGTTTTACCACCGATTTCAGTTTTGAGTAAAGTTTCCATATTTATCTCCTAAAAGCAAAGCAGCTTCAAACCTGTAATTGCATGCCAAATCTTATATTTTTTTGGGCTGATCATTAAGTAGTGCCTGAACGAAAACTGTCTTTTCCGCCAATATCTGTGTCATACTCAAATTTTAATCCTCGAAATACTACCTGTATTCCTGTGGTTAAAATTTTCGTCTTTCCCTCCGGGGCGTAGGCCCTACGGGCCGGAGGCTTGATCTTAACGAAAAATCCTAGTTTTCGTTCGGGCACTAAGTAGCAAAAAATTAAGTTTAATTACTGATTGCAGGATTAAAAAATAAGCCCTTATGCAGGTAAGGTTCTATAAGGCTGGCTTATGCTTATGCGAACAATACGGGCATGTAATAACCTAGGCTATCTTTATACTGTTTCCTGGGCAAGAGATCACATAAAATGTGTCCTCTATCTTCTCAGTCCCAGAGTTTCGATGATTGCCCGATATCGTTTTACATCTTTATTTTTTACATAATTTAGAAGCCTGCGCCTTCTGCCGACTAAAATCAACAAACCCCTTCTGGAATGATGGTCCTTTTTATGAATTTTTAAGTGATCTGTAAGATAAGAAATCCGGTGTGTAAGAAGTCCGACCTGAACTTCCGGAGAACCGGTATCATTTTCGTGCAGCTTAAACTGCTCGATCAGCTCCTTTTTGTCTTTTGATGTTAAAACCAATTTTTTTTGCCTCCTCTTTTTAGATAAGAAATTTTTTGTTCATGAAATCTTTTGGAAATCCAATGAAATTCAAGCTAATTGTTTAATACACAACAATAACCATACCTGTTGCTGTCTTTTGTATCTTTTAATACCGCAATAAGGTCGTTGTTTATGGTGACAATCTTGATAAAACCTTCCGGGCTGTCTATATGTACCGGCCTTAACTCCTTTTTTGTTATGATATTGCCATGCATTATTTTTTCCGCCAACCCTTTATCAGCAATATGTTCGGGCATATCCTGCAAAGCGTTTGACATACTTATTATCCGATCGGATATTTTTTCAGATAAAGCAAAATTTTCTAGTTCTGATAATTTCACAGCTTCAGTAATTGAGAACCCACCGCTTTGGATCCGCCTTAATTCTTTAAGGTGGCCACCGCATCCGAGAAATTTTCCTATGTCTGAACAGAGTGTTCGGATATATGTACCTGCTGAGCAGGATATACTAAAATGTATCAACGGCAGATGGATTCCAAGGATTTCAATATTAAAAATAGTGATACGTCTTGCCGCCTTCTGAAACGGCTTGCCACTGCGCGCCAGTTTGTAAAGGGGAGTCCCCTTCCATTTCAGCGCCGAATAAACCGGCGGAATTTGCTCAATCGACCCCTCAAACTGGTTAAATACAGATCGTATTTTTATTTCAGAAAATAATACATCATCACATGTGGATATTACAATTCCGGTTGAATCCTGTGTGTCTGTTTCAATACCCAAGTGCAGAACAGCTTCATATTTTTTGTTATTGTGCAGTAAAAACCTGGCAAGTTTTGTTGCACGATTGATACAGCATAACAAGATACCTGTTGCAAAAGGATCAAGTGTACCGGCATGCCCGACTTTTCTTGCCCCAAATATTTTCTTGATACGGGCTACTACCTTGGCTGAGGTTATACCTGCGGGTTTATCAACAAGTAAAATCCCATTCAATTCAGGCTGCATAATTTAACGTCTCGGAAATTCTATAACTTTTCGAGAATGCAATATGTTTGTGCCGTCAGAATGAAAGAATGAAATTCTGGAATATTGGGGGTAAAGGCAGAAACAAACCATTTTAATTGTAAAACCCTTCTTTCTTTCGCTTTGTTCAGGATAAATTCGCCCGTCATTCCATTATTCCATCATTCCACTATTCCAATTGGGGCAAAGCCCCTAAATTCAGTCATATTTTTTCAGCCAGCTTTAACATTTGTGATGTTATATCAGAAAACGTGGTTTCAATACTGAAGCCGGCGGCAATGAAATGACCACCTCCACCAAACGATGCTGCAATTGAAGCCACATCAACCGTTCCATCGGAGCGGAGACTAACATCAAACCTGCTAATTTTATTTAATTTTTTTTTGCTGTTCCGTTTTTCCATAATCAGCGCTGCTACTTTAACATCTTCAATACGTTTTGCGTAATTGATAAGACCGTCTACATCTTCAGCCTGGGTATGTGTTTCATGGAACATTTCTTGTGTTAGTGTCATTAACGACAGTTTGCCGTTATCTGAGATCTTAATGGAGTCAAGGGCCAGATTAAGGAGTTTTATTCGACCCAAAGAGTATGTTCCATATACATGTTGAGCAATATAATAAGGATCGACGCCCAATCCTACCATTTCTTGACAGATTGAGAAAGAAGCCCTGGTTGTATTTGAAAAACGAAATGAACCGGTATCGGTCAAGATTCCCGTGTATATTGAAGTGGCAATGGCTTTGTTAATGGGAACATCCATTTGTTTTATCAGACGATATATGATTTCCGCGGTGGCACATGCTGAAGTATCTATGAGTTGAAAATGACCAAAGTGGGTATTGGTAACATGATGGTCGATATTGATAATGATCGGAATTTGTCTAACCACTGAAACAGCCATTCCGATCCGTTTTAAATTACCGCAATCAAGAATAACGGCAAGATCGTAATTTTCATTTTTTATGTTCCTCACAACACGGTTTGCGGCAGGGAGAAAACGGTACACAGCGGGAATGGGACTTTCATTGTATAAAGTTGTTTTTTTATTCAATACATCAAGGGAAAGTCCCATGGCAGTCAGAGATCCGATTGCATCGCCGTCCGGGTTAATGTGAGTGGCAATTAAAATATGGTTACTATTTTTCAAATAACGTATTATTTGGTCCATTGTCCGCTTTTACAGCCTTCAAAACCTTATCTATGTGTGACCCGTAATCAAAAGATTCATCGTAAAAAAATTTAAGCTCCGGAATATAACGCAAACCTAACTGCCGGGCAAGTATACGCTTTACATATCCCAGAGCACTTTTAAATCCTTCTGCCGCTTCTTCTATGCTTTGTTTGTTGCCGGATGCAACGAAGTATACCCGTGCAATCCTTAAATCCCGAGACATCTTAACATTTGTAATGCTGGTATTTTTAAGACGAGGATCTTTAATTTTTTTCAGCAATATTTCCGACAATACTTTTTGTATCTGACCACTAACTCTGTCAGATCGTGCAAACGGTTTCATAAATTGATTATCTCCATTTCACTGTCGACAATCTCGGCCAGATTCAATTCGTCTGCAAGATTAAAAATCTTGTCTATCTTAGAGTTTATTACCTTTCGATTGTTACCAACCAAAGCAAACCCTATTATTGCCTTTTGATAGATGTCATTTGATCCGACCTCTGCAACTGAAACATTAAAATTATTACGCAGCCGGCTAATGACTGATTTTACAACCTTCCTTTTGCCTTTTAAAGAACGGCAGTCATGCAACCTGAATGTGATAATACCAAAACCCGCAACCATATCACTCTCACTTATATTTCGAATGGTCATATTTTGAACGTAAAAAATTTCACACATCCAGAGTGTTGGATTTTTTTCATTATTTTATTACTACGGCACACCGATTAGCAAAAGCTCAATTTATGCCCGTTCCAAGTATATATCTACTCTTCAAGTTCAGGTTTGATTTCCTCAAAGTAGTAACATTCTATTATATCACCAACTTTAATGTCATTATATTTTTGGATACCGATTCCGCATTCGTAACCGATTTGCACTTCCTTGACATCGTCTTTGAAATGCCGGAGGGAAGAAATTTTACCCTCATAACAGACAATCCAATCCCTGAGGACACGTGCAAGCTGGCCCCGTTTTATTTTCCCCTCGATGACATAGCAACCTGCTATAGCTCCAACTTTTGGAACGTGAAATACTTCGCGGACCTCAGCTTTACCCAGGACCCGTTCTTCAAAAGTAGACGACATCATACCGAGTATGGCATCCTTTACGTCTTTTATAATATCATAAATGACATTATAAAAACGTATATCCACATTTTCTTCATGGGCGAGCGCCTGAATTTTAGAAGTGGGACGTACGTTAAAACCTATAATTATGGCATCAGAAACGGTAGCCAGGGAAATATCCGATTCGGTTAATGTGCCGGTGGCTGAATGGATTACGTTAATTCTGACTTCCTCGTTGGAAAGTTTTGTCAAAGCATCTTCAAGGGCTTCGATAGAACCATGCACATCAGCCTTTATTATGATGTTTAGATCTTTAACCTCGTTTGTCTGTATTTGCTCATAAAACTTTTCAAGACTTAATCTGCCGGTTTTTGCCAGTTCTTTAGACCGTTGTTTTTGTATTCGGTGCGCACTGACCTGCTTTGCATTTTTTTCATCTGCCAGCGCAAGCAACTTATCTCCGGCATTAGGAACCCCTGAAAGCCCGATTATCTCAACCGGCATTGAAGGCCCGGCGGACGTTACCTGAACTCCCATGTCGTTTTGCAAGGCTCGTATTTTGCCATAGTGTACCCCACAGACCACCGGATCATGGATTTTTAGAGTTCCCTGTTTAACCAGAATCGTGGCAACAGGGCCTCTGCCTGAATCCAGCTTAGCTTCAACCACGTAGCCCATGGCAAGTTTATTCGGATTTGCTTTAAGTTCCAATATTTCAGCCTGAAGGAGAATCATTTCAAGCAGATCATCTATTCCATGTTTCTCCTTAGCAGAAACCTGAACGAAAATGGTATCACCTCCCCAATCTTCAGGAACAAGCCCTGCGTCTGCAAGTTCACGCTGAACACGCTCAGGCTCAGCATTTTCTTTGTCTATTTTATTTATTGCCACGATGATCGGAACTTTTGCGGCTTTGGAGTGGTTTATCGCTTCAAGGGTTTGCGGCATGACACCATCATCTGCAGCAACAACCAGAATTACCAGGTCCGTGACTTTGGCACCACGGGCACGCATTTCAGTAAAAGCCTCATGGCCCGGCGTATCCAGGAATACGATCTGGTTTTTATCTATGGATACATTATAGGCACCGATATGTTGCGTGATTCCACCAGCTTCGTTTTCTGTAACTTTGGTTTTTCTTATTACATCAAGAAGAGATGTCTTCCCATGATCTACATGCCCCATAATAGTTACTACCGGTGGTCTTTGGATGAGCTTATCTGGATCATCCATTTCTATATTTAAAACAGTTTCTTCCTCAAAAGAAGCTTTTTCCAGTTCGTAATCGAATTCTGTGGCAACAAGAACAGCGGTATCAAAGTCTATGATCTGGTTAACAGTTGTCATAACACCTAAATCCATCAGCTTTTTGATAATTTCTCCGGCTTTGATTCCCATACGTTTTGCCAGATCAGACAGGGCAATAAACTCATCAATTTTTATTCTACGTTTAATGGCTTTAGGTGTAGTTATCAAGGGCTTTTGTTTTACAAAAGTCGGTTTAGCCTTTGCAATCTTACGTCCCTTACGAATCCGATGCCCCTTGATATAAAGATCGGCCCCTTCAACAACCTCTTTCTTCCGGAAAGAGATTTTCTTTTTGAAAAACTTTTTATCCCTTACAACTTCGTCAGGCTTTTTTGTCCATTTCTTCTTTTTCTTTTTGTCTTTTACAGGTACATCTTTTCGGGGTGTTTTACTTTCTGGCACATCTTTTTTCGGTGCAGGTGTCTTTGCCACCTTTGTTTTGAGTCTGTGAACCCGGTCTTTTTCTATTTCGGGTGCTTTTTTCTCAAGGGGTGGTGTTACGGGCAGTTTTATGATCTTTGCCGGGACATCTTTTTTAATTTTTTTGCCGGTTTTTTTAATTTTTAATTTCTTTAAAGCAACCGGTTGTTCGACTTTATGTTTTTCTTTAAGAACAATGGGTTGTGCAACGGCTCCATCAGATGCGTCTTCCTTTTCCTTGCCGGGAGCCTTTTTCTCTTTGGCAACAGGTTCAGGAACCTCTGTCTTGCGCAGTTTTTCCGGTTCTTTTACCGGAGGGATTTCTTTTTCTTTAAGCGCTTTTTCAGACGCTTGATCAGCAATTGCTGTCTTTTCGGGATGTTGTTCGGGTTCAATAGCAGTCTCTACCTTAACAGGCTCTTGCCGCACACGCTTTTTACGTCTTCTGATAATCGTCGGCTTTATACGCTTTTCGTCAACTTCTTTTTTTGGTGAGCCAAGCAAATCCTTTTTTATCCTGGTCACATCTTCATCATCCAGAGAACTCATATGGCTTTTTACATTAATATCCATATTGCTTATCTTTTCAAGCAGTTCCTTATTTGTTACGTTAAGATCTCTGGCAAGTTCATATATCCTGATCTTTGCCATCCATCCCCCCTGAATTCGGTTATGACCGAATTTTTATTTGTGTTTATTCTCAATATATTAATTGGCCGATTTCAAAAACGAACTTGACCGGAATATGGGTTATCAATCATTTTCTGTAGCATTATTTGCTGATAACGAATGACCGGACGGATGTTCATCGCTATTACCAATTTCCTTTAAGTTCTCTTGAACATCCAAACCCACTGAAGTATCATGGTCGTTTGCCTCATCATCCGGTACAAATTCTTCAGATGTTTTGTCGATGGTTTCTTCTTCTAAAACCTCCTGAACATCCGAACCCGCTAAAATTTCATCGCTATCCGCCTCATCATTAATCGAACTTTCATTCGATAGTTCATCAACTGAGTTTGTGCTTGCCATATAATTCTTTGCAGTTTCAATCAGTTGCATGGCTTTTTCTTCTCCAATGCCTCTGATCTGAGTTAGATCTTTTACCGAAGAATGACTGAGTTCCTCAGCAGAATAAAATCCCTTTTCATACAAAGAATCCGCCATGCTGATTCCAACACCCGGCAATGAAACCAGAGAGTTGTAGCCGTCTTGCATAGCTTTACTGTATCGTGATTCACTAATGACATCAAGATGCCATTTTGTAAGTTTTGAAGCCAAACGAACATTTTGTCCTTTTTTTCCAATGGCGATTGAAAGAAACTCGTCGGGTACAATGACCTCCATGGAATGATTTTCTTCATCAATAATGACTCTGGATATTTCAGCAGGAGCAAGTGCATTGCATAAAAATTTTGCAGGATCAATGTGCCAGGATATGATATCTATTTTCTCACCTCTGAGCTCTTGAACAACGTTCTGTACACGACTTCCTTTCATTCCAACACAGGCGCCAACCGGATCTATATCAGAATCGTTCGAAGTTACCGCAAATTTTGCGCGGACTCCGGGTTCACGGACTGCAGCCATAATTGTCACGATCCCTTCACTGATTTCCGGAACTTCTGTTTTGAAAAGACAGGTCAGAAAATCAGGATGTGTTCTTGAAAGAATGATTTGCGGGCCGCGAGTTTCATGAAGCACTTCCATTATATATGCCCTGATACGGTCACCCCGCCGATACGATTCCTTAGGGATTTGCTCTCGTGAGGGAAGTATACCTTCGGTCTGCCCCAAATTAACAATAATTCCGTTACGATCAAAACGTTGTACAATTCCGTTTATGATTTCACCTTTTCGACCAATAAAACTTGAATAAACGGCATCCCTTTCCGCGTCTTTCATCTTTTGTATAATTACTTGTTTGGCCGACTGTGCGGCTATACGTCCAAAAGTGGACGTATCCATTTTTGTGCCCAAGCTGTCACCGATTTCGCATTCCGAATCCAACTTACGTCCTTCTTCAAGGCTTATTTGAATATCAGGCTCTGTAATCTCTTCAGTCACATCTTTAAACTGGAATACTTCAATTTCACCGGTTGCGTCATTGTATTGAACTTCAATATTTACCTTAGTCCCAAACTTTTTTTTCGCGGCAGATTCTAGAGCCTCCTCAAGTGCTTTGATAAGCACATCGCGGTCAATACCTTTGTCTCGACTAACCTGGTCAATGACACGCTTTATATCTGCTATAAACATCCGTTTTTCCCCGTTATCCTAAATATCAGCTTTTGTTCGAATTATACTCTAACTGCTCAATCGCAGATGTGTACTCCGGTTAATCAGCAAGTCGTGCCATAATAATTTCCTGATAAGGAATACATGCTGTTTTGCCATCGACCGATACTTTTACAATTTCTTCGGATATGCCCATAAGGACACCCTTAATTTTTTTTTGGCCGTCAATAGATTGAGCGGTTCTAATTTTTACACGGCTTCCTTTGAATCTGTTAAAGTCAAATCTTTTCCCCAAGGGGCGATTTGGTCCCGGTGAGGAGACCTCCAGATTATATGGCCCGGTATTTTCAAGATATACATCCAAAAGGTCGCTCGATTGGCGGCTGATATACACACAGTCATCGAGGGTAACTCCCCCGGGTCGGTCTATAAAAAGGCGGAGTATCCTCCCTCCTGACTCCCGTTGATATTCAAGGTGAACCAACTCCAAGCCCTCGGTTTCACACAATGATTCTATTAAATCTCTTGCCTGTGAAACAATTTTTTCCGCCTTTGCCAGAGACGGTTCTTTCTGTTTCCGAATTTTGACTCTGGATTTTGATCTTTTTTCTATTTTTGTTCTTTGACCTTTCAATGGTCTATCGATTTGGTGATTCTGACTTTTTAGGGATTCATTAAATTGTCCCTCTTAAAAAAATAAAAACGGGCTTTCGCCCGTTTTGTATAATACAAGTAGATCTTTTAGTGGATCGAGAGACGTTATCTGTTCATGTAAATAACCATAAGGGAAAATTAACTCCAAACCACATATACATAATCAAAATCTACAACTGGTTAAAATGTCATTGAAAAACACTGCTTTTATCGCTCAATTCCGGTGCCAGACTTAAATTCTAATCCTTAAAATATTAAATGTACTCCTGCCTGCTCCGTAGGTCCAGCAGATCGTACTGGGGTGGTTAAAATTTCCGCCTTTCCTGGTCTTGATAAAAATTGAACATTTTTCAAAGGTCTCAAAACCGTATGTATTAAACAATACGAACATCCAATGGAGCGGGCAACGAGATTTGAACTCGCGACTCCAAGCTTGGGAAGCTTGTACTCTACCACTGAGTTATGCCCGCACATAGACTTCTAAAAGATATATAAAGAAAAGTCACTTGTCAATATAATTCAATAATAAATGCTAAATTCTTTTTTATTTCTTCTGAAATCTTTTGAAAAAATAGAACGCAGGGTTTAGGTAATTTTTAAATGTGGCAATAGAATTCGGATTAGCTGATAAGATCGCGTATACTTTTAAGTTCCCTGCGAATTTCGTCGAGTGTGATGATTGAAGATTTTTCTTTTGTTTCTTCCGATTTAATTTTTAAATGTTGCTTGGCCCCCTGAATTGTAAATTTCTTTTCATACAAAAGATGTTTTATCTTTAGAATCAACTCAATGTCACTTTTTCTATACAGCCTCTGGCCTGAAGAAGATCGTTTGGGATTTATTTTTTTGAACTCAGCTTCCCAAAACCTTAAAACATATGCCGGGATCCCAATAATTGCACTTACTTCTCCAACCTTAAAGTAAAGCTTGTTCGGCAGCTCTTTTTCATAAGAAGTGAGGTTTTGCATTTTTTAACACACAGCTTTTAAAAAGTTGGCAACAGATTCGTCCTTTGAAACAAGCGGTAATATTTTCAAGAAGCTGGCGTGCTATATATATAAAGGTTATACGGTCGGCAGGGTTGCATCAACCTTTTTCAAAAGCCTGTCTGAAATACTTTTATGAAGATTATTGACCCTGTTATCCTCCAATGTTTCACTGGAAGATCTGTAGGTTATTCTAAATGAGATGCTCTTTTTCCCTGCAGGAATTGGATTACCATCAAAAACATCAAACAGATGTAGATTCTCCACCAGCTCTTCATTTAAATCCATAACGCTTTGCAAGATATTATTCGTTTCAATATCCTTATTAACAATCAAAGTAATATCCCTTGAGGTAGCCGGGAACTTCGGAATTGGCGATACGGATTTAGTATCCGATATATAATTAATAAGTCTATCAAAATTTAATTCAAAAATAAAGGCCGTTTGTTTTAAATCATAATTGCTCAGCACGTTAGGATGTAATTCTCCGACAAGTCCCACAAACTCGTTTTTAATAATAATCCGGGCGGTAAATCCGGGTTTTGTATAAAAACAGGATGCCGGCGGCATCCGGGTAAAGGTTGTGTTAACGATTCCCAAGCTTCCCAAAAGTTCTTCAATCACTCCTTTTAAATCATAAAAATCACAATTGATCTCCCTGGAAAACCAAACCGCATCCACTCTTTTTCCAGTCCAGAGGCCCGCCAGCATTTCAACTTCATCTGCCAGACTGTCTTTTTGGCCTGTGTTAAAAAAGACATTGCCGATCTCAAACAGCTTAAGGTTTCTGTTCTGAACCGATATATTGTACTTCATTGTTTCAAGAAGACCGGGGATAAGAGATGTTCGCATTACCGATTGATCTTCAGACAGAGGGTTTAATATATCTATGACCTGTCTTTTTTTGTCGTCCAGTGCAAGATTGAGGCGGTCACATGATGATTTACTGATAAAACTATAATTTATTGCTTCACTGCATCCCAATCCTGTCATCAGGCATTTAATTCGATTCCGTAATTCGATCTTTTTTGACGGCCGCCTGCCTTCAGCAGATATTAGTGGGAAGGTTGTTTTGATTTTATTATAACCAAATAGACGTGCAATTTCTTCGGTAATGTCTTCAAATCGGGTTATATCGACTCTACAGGATGGTGGAATAACCTGAAGTCTGTCATTGCCGGTCTTATCAACTTGAAATTCGATGGATTTCAAGTGGTTTTCAATATTGTTTATATCCAGGCAAGTGCCCAGTCGACGGTTTAACTCCGTAACGCTAACATCGATTATCTTTTCGGGGAAAGGGTTTGGATATGCATCGATTGTACCCTTGATAAGTCTACCCCCACCGATTTCAGCAATGAGCTGTGTTGCTCGATTTAATGCGATAAGAGTCCCATTGGGATCAACGCCACGTTCGAAACGGTGGGAGGCATCTGTATTTAACCCTGTTTTTTTTGAAGTTTTTCGGATGCAAACCGGATCAAAGTATGCGCTTTCAAGAAGAACCTTTGTTGTGGTGTCTTCAATTTCGGAATTCAGTCCTCCCATAACCCCCGCAAGGGCTACGGGTTTCTCACCGTCGCAAATCATAAGCATTTCCGGGTCAAGGCGACGTTCTTTCCCGTCAAGCGTGATGAAGGCTTCACCTTCCCTGGCGGTTCGCACCACAATCCGGTTTTCGGCAAGACGGTCAAAATCGAAGGCATGAAGGGGCTGGCCGGTTTCCATCATTACAAAATTGGTTATATCCACAATATTGTTAATGGGTTTCAACCCTACTGAAGCCAGGCGGTCCTGAAGCCAGAAAGGGGACGGTCCAACCGTAATATCGAGAACAAGGCTGGCAGCATATCTTGGACAAAGTTCAGGGGCCATTAAGGTTATGGATGTATAGTCTGAAATGTCATCAAAAGATTCCGGCAGGAAAATTTCAGGGTAAGTCACCTTTTTTTTCTGAAATGCTGCAATTTCGCGAGCCGTTCCAATTATACTGAGGCAATCCGGTCTGTTTGGAGTCAGGTCAATTTCAAGCACAGGGTCTGACAAGCCAAGGGCCTTGTTAAGAAAAGAACCCACCGAATAGTTTGGGCCAAGTTCCATGATGCCGTCATTATCGGCGCTGAGCCCAAGTTCCATCTCGCTGCAAAGCATTCCTTCTGAGGCCTTTCCACGGATGATACTTTTTTCAAGGATGGTTCCTTTTGGGAAACAGGTGCCGGGCATGGCGCAGGGTGCAAGCATATCATTTTTAACATTGGGGGCGCCGCAAACAACAGTGAGCATGCGGTCACCAATATCAACTCTGCAGAGTTTCAATTTATCGGCATTGGGATGGGGGTCAATCTTGGTTAACCGGCCGATGATCACACGATTTAAATAATCATAACGGTCTGCAATTGCTTCAACTTCAAGACCGGCCATGGTGAGGGCATCTGCTAACTCGTTAACATTTATATCAATGTCAACGTATTCTTTTAACCAACTTAAGCTGACCTTCATGTTAAAACTGCCTTAAAAATCTTAGATCATTTTCAAAATACTTGCGAATATCATCAATTCCGTATTTCAGCATGGCAATCCGTTCTACGCCCATCCCGAAAGCAAAACCCGTATAACAGGTGGTATCGTATCCAACGTTTTCAAACACTGCGGGGTGAACCATTCCGGCGCCTATAACTTCAAGCCATCCGGTATGTGAGCATACTCTGCATCCCCTCCCTTTACACATAACACATCGAATATCAACTTCGGCACTGGGTTCTGTAAAAGGAAAAAAGCTGGGCCGGAACCTGAGACTGGTCTCCGGGTCGAACATCTGGTGAACAAATGTGGTCAAGACTCCCTTAAGGTCGCCGAAGGATACATTTTCATCCACCAGAAGTCCTTCAACCTGGTGAAACATGGGCGTGTGTGTTAAATCGGAGTCACAGCGGTATACCTTGCCGGGCGCAATAATTCTCACCGGAGGTTTCTGCTTTTCCATTATTCGGGGCTGAGTAGGAGACGTATGGGTACGAAGGACAATGTTGTTTGATATATAAAATGTGTCCTGCATATCTCTTGCAGGGTGATTTTTAGGGATATTAAGGGCTTCAAAGTTGTAATAATCTGTTTCAACCTCAGGCCCTTCGGCAATATCAAATCCCATTCGTATAAAAATATCGCATAGTTGTTGAGTAATCTGGGTAATTGGATGCAACGAACCTCGAGGGGTTACTCTTCCTGGCAGCGAGACATCAATCCGGTTGTCTGATTTATAAGAAGGAGTTTCAAGTTGATTTAATGCGTTTTTGAATAACTCATCAAGGGTTCTTTTTGTTTGGTTTGCCTTTTTCCCTGCTTCCGGTCTACTTTCCCTTGGCAGATTTGAAATATTTCTCAAATATTGAGTAACCAAACCCTTTCGACCCAAATATCTGACCGAAAGGGCTTTGATGCTTTCACTGTCAGAAGCAGCTTCAAGTTCCTTCAAAGCTTCTTTTTTAATCTGTTCTATGGTCTTTTCCAATCTTTCGTTTTATCTTTAACCACAAATTAGTCGGTTTCGCTTTTCCCGCCATATAGCAAGAGAAAGCTGTAATAGAATTAAAACATCATGTTTCAAAATAAACAAATAAGGTTATAGAATTTCTGAGGCCTTGGGTTAAAGCTGTTCTGATGCCAGATTTGCAATTTGAGCAAATCCTGATGGGTCAGATATTGCTAATTCAGCAAGAACTTTTCGGTCCAGATTAATGCCTGCAAGCTTTAATCCGTGTACGAATTTACTGTAAGATAGGTTGTTTATTCGTGCCGCTGCGTTAATTCTTGTTATCCAGATTCTCCGGAAATCACGCTTTCGTGCCTTACGATCCCGATAAGCATACATAAGCGCTTTATCTACAGCGTCGGCTGCGGTGCGAAATAATTTACTACGGCCTCCACGATGACCTTTTGCTAACTTCAAAATTTTTTTTCGACGTCTTTTTGCTTTAAAACCTCTTTTGACTCGCATAAATTTTCTCCTAAATGTTTTGATTCAGTAATTCGATAGTGTATGCTCTATGTTAGGGAGATTATTACAGCTCATACAGGGCCAATCACACTTTGAGAGACATTTGCAAAACGCCATCTTTTGCCCAATTCCTGAGCCAGGCTCAAATTTTAACCCCCCACCGAACTTTGATGGGTTAATCCTCAAAACACTCAATGTATTCCTGGGATTAAAATTTTTACCTTCCTTGGCCTTGAACCCCGGTTGAATAATAAAAACGGATTTAACCCCGATGTAATAAACAGAAAAATAAATTCCATTGGGCATGCTGAGCAAACAAAATTGAACGTTTTTCAAAGGTCACTTTGGCAACGCTTAAATTTTCTACCCAAATAAACCGCAAATATCATACCTCTAAGCATAAATCCACTATCCATTTGGAAGAAGCAGGCTGATCATCTTTTTATCGGATTTCTTGACGAGTTGACTCTGCCGTAGCGCACGTTTTCGTTTAGTGGTTTTTTTTGTTAAAATATGATTTGCATGTGATTTTGCAAAGACGAATTTGCCTGTACCTGTTTTTTTAAAACGCTTTGCAGCAGCTCTATTTGTTTTTATTTTTGGCATGATATCTTCTCCGTTATTTAACTAAATTGAGCGAATCTTTACTATATCTGTAACCGATTTCTTGCGCATCAAGGATCCCCGAAAATCCTCGATATGTCTACGGGTATACCTGCCGGAGATCCCGATTTCTTTTCGGGGTGGTTTTCTCGAATCCTTATGCATCAAAATCTTAGCACATCTTTTCGTAAGTTCTCAATAAATTATGGATTTGGCTCAATATCACCATTTGATAGACCAGAACTTATTG
>CAZKDT010000014.1:0-17577 GCA_964551515.1 uncultured Desulfobacteraceae bacterium
TGAAACCACTTCTAATAAATGACCAATCAAGTACCATATGTCAACAAAAAATGCACATCCGGATCAAGATCCATAGTGTACATAAATGGGTCAGGATGGTACATACACATCGCAATGGATACCTATATACTAGATCAGATTCATATCCTGAACGGTTTACGCAACATGAATGGCATTAAGCACAATATTTAGTGTATATTCAAATAGTTAAATTTATATGTATGATTAGTCCAAAATGGAATTGTAATGTTTAGAAATTTATAGATTAGTTTTACCAAAAGTTCTTGACAAGAATAATCTTAATTGTTATCTAATCTTTTTGGTTTCTATTTTCAGCCTATCCTATTGATTTTATAGAAAATAATATATTCGATCATTTCGGATTTTTAATCACGATGTTTCGTGTTTTTGTGAAAGACGGGTAGAAACTTTTTTTATGATTAATAAAAATTATGGCCTTTAGTGCTGGAATTAATGAAGGGGGGTGCAAAAAGCTAAGAAATTGTGCCAGAAATTGTTGGAAGAGGTTAACATATTGAACATTTATCAAAAAAAAAATCAGGAGGTAAGTAAATGCCAAGTTTTGTAATTGCTGAAAAATGCGATGGCTGCAAAGGCGGGGATAAGACCGCTTGCATGTACATTTGCCCAAATGACCTGATGGTTCTGGAGCCTAATGAAATGAAGGCTTACAATCAGGAACCGGATCAGTGCTGGGAATGTTTCTCATGCGTAAAAATCTGCCCCACACAGGCGATTGAGGTCAGAGGTTATGCCGATTTTGTACCGCTGGGAAGCAGTGTTATGCCCATGCTCGGAACCGAGGATGTGATGTGGACCTGTAAGTTCAGAAACGGTGTCATCAAACGCTTTAAATTCCCCATCCGGACAACCCCGGAGGGCGCTGCCAATGCTTATACGGATCTGGTAGGCAAGGATCTGGACAGTGAAGTGCTTTCCACCGAAGAGGCAGACGGCTACCAGTTGCCGACACCGGAAACTGTCTAAACAGACTACGGTTTGTGAAATCGAGTATGAGTAAATGATTAATCATGATTATATTTATTTTAAGGAGGATATAATATGGCATTACCGAATAAACCTTTAGGAGAACTCAAAGCAGTCAAGGATCCTGAAGTTGAAGAGCGTGAAGTTGATATCCTGATTGTGGGCGGCGGAATGGCTGCCTGCGGGGCTGCTTTTGAGGTCAGAAAATGGGCGCCTGACAAGAAAGTTTTGATGGTTGACAAGGCCGCTCTTGAGCGAAGCGGCGCTGTTGCCATGGGGCTTTCAGCAATTAACACCTATCTTCAGGAAAACACACCGGAGGACTATGTCCGCATGGTCCGCAACGACCTGATGGGCATTGTGCGTGAAGACCTTATTTATGACCTTGGTTATCATATTGATGACTCTGTACATCTGTTTGAGGAATGGGGTCTTCCGATCTGGAAAATGTCAGACGACGGGAAAAAACTTGACGGCAAAAAGGGCCAGAAGATGGGCACCTTAAAGTCCGGTGCAAAACCTGTGCGGACCGGCAAATGGCAGATCATGATCAACGGTGAGTCTTACAAAAGGATCGTGGCCGAAGCTGCCAAACTGGCGATTGGAGATGAAAATATCCTTGAGCGTGTGTTTATCGTTAAGCTGCTTCTGGATGCAAACGAGGAAAACCGGATCGCCGGCGCGGTGGGTTTCTCTGTCCGTGAAAACAAAGTTTACATTATCAAGTGCAACACCTGTACAATAGCATGCGGCGGCGCAGTTAACATTTATCAGCCCCGAAGTGTGGGTGAAGGAAAAGGGCGTTGCTGGTATCCGGTATGGAATGCAGGCTCCACTTACACCATGGGCATGGAAGTTGGCGCAGAGCTTTCCATGATGGAAAACCGTTTCACCCCGTCACGGTATAAAGACGGTTATGGTCCTGTGGGCGCCTGGTTCTTGCTGTTTAAAGCCAAAACGCTCAACGGCCTGGGCGAAGGTTATGTGGGCAGTGATGCGGCCAAGGCAGAGCTCGAGAAATACGCTCCTTACGGAACTGCCGCCATTACACCGACCTGTCTGCGTAATCATCTCATGCTTTTTGAGATGAAAGAAGGTCGCGGCCCGATTATGATGGATACGATTACCGCCCTGAAAGAACTGGGTGGAGAAGTCAGCAAAAAAGAACTCAAGGCCCTTGAGGCAGAAGCTTGGGAGAACTTTCTCGATATGACCTGCGGACAGGCCAACCTGTGGTGCGGAACCAATACCGAGCCGGAAAAGAAAAACTCCGAGATTATGCCTACTGAGCCGTATCTGCTGGGATCACATTCCGGTTGCTGCGGATTCTGGGTTTCCGGACCGGATTTCGACTGGGTCCCCGACGCTTATAAGATCAGATATAAAGACAAGGTTTACAACCGTATGACCACGGTTAACGGTCTGTTTACTGCCGGCGACGGTGTGGGATGCTCCGGCCATAAGTTTTCTTCAGGGTCACATGCCGAAGGACGGATATGTGCCAAGTCCATGGCAAGATTCGCCCGTGACAATGCCGATTTTACACCGACGTTAAAAGAAACGGCTCAGGAACTGGTTGACATTGTTTATAAGCCGGTGAGAACTTATTTTGAGCATTGTGATTATACTACTGCCATCGATATTAATCCCAATTATCTCAAACCAAACGGAATGACCTATCGTCTGATGAAAGCAACCCACGAATATGGGGCGGGTACGGCAACCTTTTATCAGACCAATAACAAAAGTCTTGAGATTGTCATGGAAAAGCTCGAGATGATGCGTGAAGACTGTGAGAAGCTGGCTGCCGGTGACGTCCATGAATTGATGCGCTGCTGGGAAATTTTCCACCGCATCTGGACGGTTGAAGCTCATCTGCGTCATATCCAGTTCCGTAAAGAGACGCGTTACCCCGGATTCTATTATCAGACCGACTATCCGGGCCAGGATGATGAAAACTGGTTCTGCTTTACAAATTCAAAGTATGACCCCAAAGCCGGAACCTGGGATATCTATAAGAAAGACTATATCAAGATTCTTCCTGATTAATGATGAATATGCGATAGCATAATCGGACATACCTCCAGGTGTCTTACTTACGCCTGGAGGTTTTTATTAATTTGATATCGTTTTTTTTAACCCCTGAACTTCAGAGATCCTGACACACAGGAATTGGCTGATATCAAAAGATTATCGTATTAAATCCGGAGTAATAAAGTGCTGGAGCATTGGATGGAATTAAACCTATTTCCATTTTTTTCATTAACCCCATTACTCCATCACTTCATCACTCCATCTTGAAATTATCATTCAATAATCCAAACCATATTCGGAACTCTATGCAGGACCGATAGAAGTCAGGATTTCTGAATTTATATTGCACGGAGGGATAGCATGACAGAACACAAAGCAGGCCCTGCTAATGGAAGTATTCTGGTTGTTGGAGGAGGGATCAGCGGGCTGACCACAACCCTCGAAGCTGCTGAAGTGGGTTACGAGGTGTTTTTGGTGGAAAAAAATCCTTACCTGGGCGGAAGAGTGGCACAGCTAAATCAATATTTCCCTAAGCTATGCCCTCCAAGCTGTGGACTGGAAATTAACTTCAGGAGAATTAAGGATAACCCGAACATTAAGGTTTTTACACTGGCAGAGGTTGATAAGGTCGATGGAACACCCGGCAACTATGATGTTACGATAAAGTTGAGCCCAAGATATGTGAATGAAAACTGTACCTGCTGTGGTGATTGTGAGGCGGTCTGCGAAACCGAAATTTCCAGTGATTTTAATTTTGGAATGAATAAAATCAAGGGGGCTTATCTGCCCTTTGAAATGGCTTTTCCGGCCCGTTATGTAATTTCTCCTCAGATTGTAGGTACCGAGGATGGCAAGCGGTGTAAGGAAGCCTGTAAATATGACGCCGTGGATCTTGATATGGAAGCAAAAACCATGAACCTAAAGGTGGGAGCCATTGTTTGGGCCACGGGCTGGGAGCCTTATGACGCCACCAAGATCGATAATCTTGGGTTCGGTCAATATCCGAACGTGATTACCAACATGATGATGGAAAGGCTTGCATCTCCCAACGGACCCACCAAAGGAAAAATTAACCGGCCGTCGGATAATAAGGAACCCGAAACCATCGGCTTTGTTCAATGCGCCGGGTCACGGGACGAAAATCATCTTCCCTATTGTTCTTATATTTGCTGCATGGCATCTCTGAAACAGGCCACCTACATCCGGGAACAGTACCCTGATGCCAAGGTATATATCTTTTATATTGATGTTCGAGCGCCCGGCCAGCGCTATGAGAAATTTTACCAGAAGATCAAAGAAGATGAAAATGTCTTTTTTATCAAAGGCAAAGTCGCTGAAGTGACCGAAGACCCGGGAACAGGCAATATCACCGTGGTTGCAGAAAATGCCGTGACCGGTGAAAAAATGAAACAAACTGTCGAAATGGCTGTCCTTGCCACCGGGATGCAGCCTACAACTGCAAACGTCAAACTGCCGGCCGATCTGAAATATAATGAAGACGGTTTTATCATCAATGATTTTGAAAAAGGCGGTATGTTTGCAGCAGGATGCGCCAATAAGCCGGCGGATGTGGTTTCGTCAAACCAGAATGCGACCGGTATGGCGCTTAAAGCGATTCAAACCCTGGTGAAGAGGTAGGAGGTTATCCATGGATAAAAAATATGGTGTATATATCTGCACAGGTTGCGGAATCGGGGATGCCCTTGACATGGAAGCGCTGTGTGAAGTTCCTGAAGAAGAAGGTCTTCCTGTTAAAACTCATCCTTTTCTTTGTGGCAAGGAAGGGGTTGAACTGATTAAGAAGGACATTGAAGAAAACGGCATCAACACACTGGTTATTGCCGGCTGTTCCCGACGGGTTAATTTTGATGTCTTTAATTTTGACGGATGTATTGTGGATCGGGTGAATTTGAGAGAACAGGTGGTTTGGTCTCATCCCAGATCAGAATTTCCGGCGCTTACCGAAGAACAAAAAGATGATGAAGAGCACTTTGATCGGGTGCAGATGCTGGCCGAAGATTATCTGAAAATGGGAATGGCAAAAGTTGAAAAAATCGATTTGCCGGAGCCGTACAAGCTGGAAACCTTAAATAAAAAGATTCTGGTTATCGGCGGCGGCATCACCGGTATCTCTGCTGCCCTTGATGCGGCCAAAACTGGTTATGAGGTGACCATCGTTGAAAAAGAATCCTCTTTGGGTGGATATGCGGCTAAAGTTCGTAAGCAGTTGCCCATTCAAGATCCTTATGAGAATCTTATTCCACCGGTCATTGAGGCCAAAATCAAAGAACTTGAGGCGTATGACAATATTACGGTTAAAACCGAAACCTTGGTTGCCCGGATTGCCGGTGAGCCTGGAAATTTTACCGTAACATTAAAAAAGCCGGGGGAAAAGATCGAGTTTGATGTTCCGTTTCCTCTGCCCGAAGAGATGAAATTTGATGAAAACGGCAAAGAACTGGATGTTGAAGCACAACATAAACGGTACCTGGAATACAATGAAGGCAAACTTGACATTTTGCAACTAGATCCGAATGGTGAAAAGTTCGGGGCCGTGGTCCTTGCTGCCGGATGGCGTCCATACACGCCTGAAGCGGATGAATTCGCCCATTTAGGATTTGGCCAACTGCCGGATGTGGTTACCAACCACCAGTTTGAGGAGATGGCTGCCAAGGGTAAGATCACCACTTCAGACGGCAAAGAAGCCAAATCGGTGGTGTTTATCCAGAGTCCGGGTAAAGGCGAGGATGATGAGGACTTTAAATATTGCGGTTCGGTCACCAGTATGGTTGCGCTTAAGCAGGCCAAGTACGTGTGCGAAGATTATGAGGATGGAAAGGCCTATATTTTTTACCAGCACATGCGGACCCCCGGGCTTTTGGAAAACTTTTATAAAAGCCTTCAGGAGACCGAGGGGATCTTTTTAACCAAAGGTGACGTTATCGGTGTCTCCAAAAATGGTGACGGCATGATCGTGGAAGCGGATAATACGTTGCTGGGTGAAAAGCTCAAGGTCAAGGCCGATATGGTGGTTTTGGCTACTGGCATGGTTCCGGTAACGGCGGATGATCCGGTGGTTAATCTGGCGTATCGTCAGGGACCGGGTTTCCGTGATATCGATCTTTTTGAAGGATATTGTGACTCAAATTTCATCTGTTTTCCTTATGAAACCCAAAGAACCGGTATTTATGCTGCCGGCGCCGTTCGACGCAGCATGACCATGGAAGAGTCCATTGAAGATGCAACCGGAGCAGTGCTTAAAGCGATTCAGTGTATTGAATCGGTAAACCGCGGGGTTTCCGTTCATCCCAGGTCCGGCGATATGACATTTCCGGATTTCTTTTTCCAGAGATGCACCCAGTGCAAGCGATGTACGGAGGAATGTCCCTTCGGCGCCCTGGATGACGATGAAACCGGTACGCCCAAGCCTAATCCCACCCGCTGCCGTCGCTGCGGCACCTGCATGGGCGCCTGTCCCGAACGTATCATCGGCTTTGCCGATTACAATATCGATAGTGTGGGATCCATGGTCAAAGCCATCAGCGTACCTTCCGAAGATGATTATGATGAGCCCCCTTTCAGGATCGTCGGGTTTGTATGTGAAAACGATGCATATCCGGCTCTGGACATTGCCGGTTTGAACCGGCTCAGCTATTCGGCCGACGTCCGGTTTATCCCGGTTCGATGTCTGGGATCCATGAACGTGATCTGGATTAAGGACGCTCTTGCTCAGGGCATGGACGGGGCTTTTCTCCTGGGCTGCAAACATGGCGATGACTACCAGTGCCATTTTGTCAAAGGGAGTGAGCTTGCGGACATCAGAATGAAGAAAATCGGCGAAGCCCTGTCGAGTCTGGCCCTGGAAGAAGAACGGGTGGCCCAATTCGAAGTTGCCATTGATGACTATGACAAGCTCCCCAAAATGATAAATGATTTTGTGGAAATGGTAGAAGATCTCGGCCCCAACCCGTTTAAGGGATTCTAGTGATTGATAATTTTCGATTGACGATTGAAATTTAATTTTTCAATCGTCAATCTTCAATATAATGAGGAGGTACTCTTATGACGGACAAATACCTGATTGAGCCTGATGTAAATTTTATTAAAGAAATCGTCGGGCTCGGGGGGGACACTCTGAAAAAGTGCTATCAATGCGCAACCTGTTCGGTGGTCTGCCCTATTTCTCCTGACACCAAACCGTTCCCCAGAAAGGAGATGATTGCCGCATCATGGGGATTAAAGGACAGGCTGGTCAATAATATGGACATCTGGCTGTGCCATCATTGCGGGGATTGTAGCACCATGTGTCCGCGCGGCGCCAAACCCGGTGAAGTGCTGGCTGCTATTCGTTCTTACGCTATTACGGATTATGCTGTACCCAAGGCCATTGGAAAAGCTGTCAACGATCCCAGAAAGCTTCCCATTCTTATGGGGATTCCCGTGGTTATTTTTTTGGTTTTGGGCTTGATAACGGGTTTGCTTGATTTTTCACCGGCTTTGGGTGAACACGGAATCGCACATCATCTGTTCTTTTCCTCATGGCTCGTGGATCTGATCTTCGTACCTTTGTCCATATGGGCTGTGGTGATTTTTGGAATTGGGCTGAAAAGATTTATCACTGATATCCACGAAAATGCCGTGCTGGAAGGAAAGACCCAAAAGAAAGAGCTTGATTTCGTTGGGTTGGGTAAGGCCCTGTGGAAAATATTGCCGACCATATTAAAACATGACAAATTTACGGAATGCGATGAAAACAGTGATCGGGCGACTCCCCATTTGATGGTATTCTGGTCATTTATTGGCCTTTTTATCGTAACCACCATATTTTTTGTGGTATTGTATGGTTTCCAACAGCATGGTCCCTACTCACAGTTAAATCCGGTGAAGTGGCTTGCAAATGTCAGCGGTGTTGCCCTGCTTATCGGTAGTGCCTTGCTGATTAAAAACCGTCTGGTAAAGGCCAAAACCGATCAGACATCGAGCTATCAGGACTGGGCTCTTTTAGGTCTTGTTTTTGGACTCGGCGTCACCGGTTTACTTACCGAGGCGACTCGACTGGCAGGTTTGGCAGGATTGACCTATTTTATGTATTTCGTCCATTTGGTCTTCGTGTTTGACCTGTTCGCATTTTTACCATTTTCAAAGTTGGCCCATATTGTCTACCGAACCGTGGCTATGGCGTATAACGAGTACTCGGAAAGACAATAGCTGATGGCTTTGTAAAAAGTCCAACTTCTGCGTTGCGCTGCATTCCTCGTTACTGCGACGTACTATATGTACGTAGCGTTCCTCGGAATTTGCGTGCCTTGATATTTGAAGCTTTTTACTTTGCCATCAAAATTTGGCTTTCTACGAAAAAGAATTTATACTTTTCTAAAAATAAAAAGGGAGACAATTTTGTCTCCCTTTTTTTAGTAACATGCGAGAGTGATAAATAACTCTTTACCACTCAACCACTCAACGGTTTATTTTTATTCGCCGGTAGCGGCCCCGTGCATCTTGATTTCAACTTTTTCAGTAAGCCCTTCGTAGTACTTTCTTAGGATTTCAACAACTTCATCCCGTCCAAAGTGATCGGGAAGTTCTCCACCTTCTGAAAGCAATTTTCTTAGCATGGTTCCGGAAAGAAGTACCCTGTCTTCCTTACCATGGGGACAGGTTCTGAGTGAAGCCATGCCGTCACACTTATAGCAATAGAATGTCCAGTCGATTTTTAAGGGTTTGCAGAGCAACGCTTTACCCGGATCGTCCGGAGTCGGGATTTTATCAAAGATGGTCTGGGCTTCAAACATGCCGTAAAAATCGCCCACACCCGCATGGTCCCGTCCAATAATCATGCGTGAGCATCCGTAGTTCTGACGGAAGGTTGCGTGCAACAGACCTTCTCTGGGCCCGGCGTAACGCATGTCCAGAGGATAGCCGCCCTGGACCACATTGTCTTCTACAAAATAGTTTTTCACAAGGGTGTCGATACATTTTACGCGAACATCGGCGGGAATATCCCCGGGTTTCAGGTTGCCCACCAGAGAGTGAATATATACGCCGTCACAAACTTCCACGGCAATCTTGCAGAGGTATTCATGTGATCTGTGCATGGGGTTCCTGAGCTGCAGGGCGGCAATTTCGCTCCACCCTTTGTCCTCAAAAATTTTGCGAGACTCTTCGGGCCTCATATAGACGCCGGCATATTTGGTAGGATACTCGCCTTCGCTCAAAACCTTGACAGGGCCGGCAAGGTTGAATCCCTTTTGTCCCATGACCATCTGGACACCCGGATGATCTTCTCCTGCAATTTTCCAGAACTCTTCGGCGGTGGGGGTGCCTTCGCCCATGTATACCTTTTCACATTCAAATTTCTTGTCGGCTTCGGTCAATTCATATTTTTCCGAAACTTTCATGGTTCCCATAATTTCATTACTATCCGGGTCACACAGCGCAATTTCGTCACCTGGGTTGATGGCGTCGGCGTCCGCTTTGTCCACGGAAAGGGTCACGGGTATGGGCCAGAAGGTCCCATCGGCGAGCAGGAAATTTTCGCAGACTCCTTTCCAGTCCGCTTTGGTCATAAAGCCTGTCAGCGGGCTGAATCCGCCGATACCCATCATGATGAGGTCACCGACTTCACGATGAGATACGGTGATTTTTTTTAGCCCTTCGGCCTTTTTCTTTTCTGCCTCAAGCTCAGCGCCTTCAAGCAAGCAGCAGGTCAATCCCTTGCCGCCATGTGGTGGAATTAAATTTGACATTTGTTACCGTCTCCTTTCATCTTTTTATTTTAATAATAAATGGTTTTTCCACATTATTACAATTTCCCCAAACGAAAACTTCTAATAATGATAAGATCATTTGTCAAGGATAATCACCGGCTAAAATGACTAAAATGACTAAAATTAAGGATATTGGTTTTTTTGTAGCTGAAAGGGGGGTGTGAATCACGGCTGTTGGCAATATGAAAATTCATGTTCGTCTGCGCTACGTATTTAGCTTTGGGGAAAAGGTGTCAGGATCGAGAAACTTAAAGAGCTGAAACCTGACACCTGAGCACTGACAGCTTACGATTGAACTCAATAACCAACAATCTTGATTTGCACCTCTGAAATGGTACTTTAAATATTCAATTATCAATCCTGTTTGGTTCCTGTGATGGTCACTTCAATAGCCCGTGTCCGTGGACGATTATCGTGATTGATTGCAACCACCTGCTGCCAGGTCCCCAGTTTAAGGCGACCGTTTCGAACTGGCAGGGCAATGGAAGGTCCAAGTAATGCGGCCTGAACATGGCTGTGTCCGTTGCCGTCATGCCAGGCCTTTTCGTGTTCGTATTCCAGGCCAGGAGGGGCCAGCCGGTTTATGGCTTTTTTCAAATCCTCCACCACACCGGGTTCGAATTCAATGGTTGTGATTGACCCGGTTGATCCGACGATTGTGGCGAAAAGACTCCCGAATACAATATCAGATTTGCCTACCAATTGATCGAGTTCTAACGTAATATCGAAAATGTCCGGACCGGTTTGCAAGCTGACATCGATTGATTCGTAATATATTAATACTGGTTTCATAATCATCCTCCGGAGACCTTTGAAAAATAAAAATATGATCTGTGAATATCTGCGAAAATCTGTGTTCTATTAAATACGGTCACTATATAAGATCCAGGTCCCAATTCCAAAGACCGGGTCTTTTTTTAAGGGTCACTTCTTTTGGAACCGGTTCCACTAAATGTACGAACAGGCGGTATCCTGCTTTTTCAAGTTCATTTTTCTTGGCGCTTATGTCGATTTTCCAGTTGGGGAATACCCAGTAGTCGGACTCGAATTTTTTGATCCAGGATTCTTCTCCCTTGGGGCTTATCAAAGGCTTTTGGGCATCCAGTTTTTCCGAAATGATGCGTGAGACGCATAAGGGCCAGTTTCCCGATATTACGATTCCCAGTGGCAAAGGGCTGTGTTTGGGCAGCGTAACATAATCTTTGCGGCCAAGTTCCGGGCTCACAATGGTTCCCTTAACACCCAGCGATGCCAGTGTTTTTACGGCCAATGGGTTGACGATATTGCAAAACGGCCCTGCCCAGAGGTTCAGTTTTTTGGGCATGCTGAAAAAGGCCAGTTGCCAGGGAGCGTTGAGCACGAAATTGCGTGCCCCCTTTTTCAGGACACGGCTGACGAGTTCCTTGAAGTTTTTTTCATCTTCAGGCCAGATAACCGGCGGAAGCCACCACCAAAGCCGGTGGCCGGGACCTTTCGGCAGTTTATTTTCGGCCTTAGGCCCCAGCCACAGTCCGGTCAGTCCCTTAAATTTTGTTTTTTCAAGGGTGCGAAATACATAAAGATCAGAAACCGTTAATTTGCTTCTTGATCTTTTTGGCAGCCTGACATTAAACATTTCAGGGGGAATTTTCAATTCCGGTTTTTTGTTCAGCTCCTTTTCAAGGACGGACAGCATGTCCTCAAGAGATTTTTCCCGCCGGTCAGTAAGGAACACCGGGGTTCCCTTTGCAGGGCTTTTTTTCGAGGAAGTTTTAAGAAAAAAACGCCCCCCTTTGGGTACGTATTTCCCCACTCTTTGGATGCCGTGCCATGACTCGTCCTCATATCCCAGACGGAGGAGATCGCCGGTCAAAAGTGCTTCTCTCGGGATTAGAAAAGGCTTTTGCCGGGTTCCTTTTACCTTTCCCACAAGAAGGCCGGAGCCGGTTTGAGTGTCAATGCTTACCGGATTCTGAGGCCTTTGGGGGAGAAAATTATAATGGGTACCGGTCCTGCCCAGAGCATAAGATAACAGGGCAAGGGCTTGTTTTTTCATTTTGGGATCGCTTCCATGATCCCTTAAGATCCGGTAAGCTTTAACCGTATAGAAAACGTAATGGGGACCTTTTTTCCGGCCCTCAATCTTCCATGCCCGGACTCGGGGAATGGTAAGAAGAACTTTGACAAGCACATCCAGACTCAGATCCCGGCATGAAAAAAATCTTTTGCTTTGGTTTTTTTGAGTATAAACCCTGCGGCAGGGCTGCACGCATCTTCCCCTGAGTCCGCTTTTACCGCCCAGATAGCTGCTCCAGTAACACCTTCCGGATACCCCGTAGCAAAGGGCCCCGTGTATAAATAATTCCAGGTCCAGTCCCTTGGGGCAATCCAAAGCCATGTCCTTGATTTCGTCTACGTTCAGTTCTCTGGGAAGAACGATCCGGTGGACCCGGAACTTATTTTTGATGAGTTTAAGGGCTGATGCAAAACTTACATTAGACAGGGTCGATAAATGGAGTTTGCCTGAAAAACCGGTTTGCCGGGCCAGTTGCAAAAGAGAAAGATCCTGAATGATGAGCGCGTCGGGTTTTATACACCGGTTCAGCAACTTGAGAAAACTTCCTGCCCTGTCCAGATCCTCGTTTTTTAACAGGGAGTTTATGGCTACATGGACTTTGACTCCCTTGTCATGGGCCAACAGTGTCAGAGCCGAAAGTTCCTCAAATGAAAAATTCTTGGTCTCCATGCGCGCTGAAAATTGTTTTAACCCGCAATATATTTCATCGGCTCCGGCTGCCAGGGCGGCCAGAAACGAAGCCTTGTTCCCGGCCGGCGCCAGAATGGCAGGAGGTTTAACTGTTGACGTTTCATCTCTCATTTCAATTATCATAACGGATAGATAATATAAAATCAATCCTGCATTTAGCTATGTATTCCGGCATGTTACTATCAGTGATCGTAACTTCATAAAATTTAAGCAGTTACGGACCAAACAATATATCCTCTTGCTTGATTCGCACAATGTATTATATTACAAACTAAGTGAAAGAAATCCGGGAGGTGTCTACGAATTAAGAATCCCGAAATTTATTTCCCCATATCATCGGGAGAACCAAAGGTAAACTTAGGGGTTGTATTCCAATTGGAATAACAAATAACCTTGACGGTTTCGTAAAAAGTCCGACTTCTGGGTTGTGCTGTATTTTTGCAATCATTCAACGTACGAAAAATACGCTTCCCACGGGACCGGCGGATAGCCGATGATTACAAAATTTGCATGCCTTGAATTTGAACTTTTTACGAAACCGTCTAAATCGGACTTTTTACGAGTTCATCAACCTTAATCCCGGTTGTAGGTTTTTGTTCAAACGGGGTTTAAAATAAGGAAGGATATATATGAAACTGGCAGTAAGTGGTAAAGGTGGGGTTGGCAAAACAACATTTTCCGCCCTTTTGATACGGACATTAAATGCTCAGGGAAAGCGTGTACTGGCAATCGATGCGGATCCGGATGCAAATCTTGCTGCAGCACTGGGCATCCCCGATTCTGACAAGATTGTACCCATTGCCGAGATGAAAGAGCTTGTTTTTGAGAGAACCGAGGCACAACCGGGGAGTATCGGAGGTTTTTTCAAACTCAACCCGAAAGTGGATGATCTTCCGGACGCACTTTCGGCGAAACTGGATAACATCAAGCTTATGCGGCTCGGAGGCGTTAAAAAAGGGGGGGGCGGATGTATATGCCCGGAATCGACCCTTTTAAGGGCACTGGTCATTCATGTTGTCCTGTCAAGGGACGAAGTGGTGGTCATGGATATGGAAGCCGGAATCGAACATCTGGGCAGAGCCACGGCATCTGCTGTGGATAAACTGATTGTGGTTGTGGAACCGGGACGTCGAAGTATAGATACCGCAGGTTACATAAAAAAGCTGGCATCCGAGATCGGCTTAAAAAATATTTGTGTTGTCGGCAACAAAATCCGCAGTAAAAAAGATGAAGAGTTTTTAAAAAAGCACATGAGCAGTTTTAAATTACTCGGTTTTATACCGTATGATGAAGCTTTGATAGAGGCTGATCTGGATGGTGTTTCACCTTTTGATGTGGATTCGAAAACAAAAGCAGATATCAAAGAAATGATTACTAAGCTTTAATGAATCGAAAAAAACAATACTATCATAGTCCAAAGAATAAAAAAACAAAATTCGGTCGCAGACCCCGGGTTCTTAAAATCAGGCCCGGGGCTGATGCCGGACTAAAAAAGGTTTTCGCCTCCATCGGAGTGCCGGATAAAAAACCGTTTAAACCCGATCCATTCCAGCTTGAAGCATTGTCTGTGATAGAACGCACAGATTGCCTTGTTACCGTCCCTACGGGTGCCGGAAAGACATGGATAGCACAGCAGGCAATGGACCGGATTCATAAAAAGGGTGGAAGATCATGGTATGCTTCTCCTTTAAAAGCGTTGAGCAATACAAAGTACGGTGAATTTTCAGAAATCTTCGGGGCGGAAAATGTCGGGATTTTAACCGGTGACAGAAAAGAGAATTACGATGCACCGGTTATCGTCGGGACCACCGAGATTCTGCGTAATCAGCTTTATGATTCAATGCATAAGGGGACAACGCTTTTAACCGATTTGGTTATCCTTGACGAAGCACATTTTTTAGGAGATGAAGACAGGGGAGTGGTCTGGGAAGAAATAATGATATATCTTCCCGCAAGGATACCCCTTCTTTTGCTTTCAGCCACAATAGGAAATGCAGATATTATCGCAAAATGGCTTTCGTCAATTCGCTCAAAAAAATGTATTGTTGTCCAAGAAACAAAAAGACCGGTGCCGCTTTATCCTTTGTTTTTCCATCCTTCAGGGATGCTTCTTCCCCTTATTGACCCTAAGAGTCCTACAAAAAGCAGGCTTCATAAAAAAGTTTTTGATTATGTTGACAGCAAGTGTCCTCCTGTTCTTGCACTCCCGCATAAGCTGCCCCCTGTCGGGGAGATCATGACTGTTTTTAATAAATACCGTCTCCTGCCGGCTATATTTTTCCTTAAATCCCGGGCAGATTGTGACCATGCACTTGATCTGTGTGCTGACATCCCGACATTGGATGAAAATCGAAAGGCAAAGCGCAGCCAAAGAATCCAAGAACTTGTGTCACAAAGTCCTCATATTGCCGGACACCGCCAATTAGGGCACCTTGAACATTTGGCTGTGGGTTCTCATCACAGTGGTCAACTTCCGGCATGGAAACTGGTGCTGGAGACATTGATGACAGAAGGACTTCTTGATGCGGTTTTCGCAACATCAACCGTTGCGGCCGGGGTAAATTTTCCTGCCAGAACCATCGTTCTTCTTAATTCAGACAGATTTAACGGCAGAGATTTCCTGCCGCTGAGCCCCACTGAATTTCACCAGATGACCGGTCGGGCAGGACGAAGGGGAATGGATCATATAGGGTTTGCGGTTGCCGTTCCGGGAAAATTTATGGATATACGGCGAATTGGAAAACTAATGACGTCGCTCCCTTCTGATGTGGCCAGCCAGATCAAAATAAACTTTTCCATGGCCCTTAACCTGCTTTTGTCACACACTCCCGAACAGATAGAAGATCTTCTGAAAAAGTCTTTTGCAACCTACATGATCGTTAAGTCGAGGAAAAAAAGCCAGTCCCGTAGATCTTTCAGAAATGAGCGCAAACAATTGTGGCGAGATTTTTTACACCATCTTAACTTTCTGAAAGATACGGGCTATGTAACGGAAGAGGGGATGTTGACGGCTGACGGGATATGGGCATCCCAGTTAAGGGTGGATCAGCCGCTCATGATAGCCCAAGGTTTCAGGCTCGGGATTTTCCCTGAATCTGATCCCGCACTCTTTGCCGCCGTGACAACATTATTTGTAAATGAGCGGGAGTCGGATGACAGTATTGAAAAGATGTTCAAGCCAAAAACTCTGTTGGCAACCTTTCGTAAAGTAAAAACAAGCCTGGAACCGTTTGCAAAACAAATGACAGATCGAGGTTTTGATGTAAGGCCCCTGTTTTTAAGGCCGGCTGCCACACTTTATGCCTGGGCCACTGGCCAGTCCTGGGAAAAGGTCCTTTCAGTAGCCAAGATGGAGGAAGGAGATCTTGCCATGCTGATTCTCCGGACTGCCGATAACTTAAGACATATCAGAACTCTTACGCGAGTTTTTCCTGAAGCTGCTGAAACATCTGCAAGGTCAATTGAGCTGATTATGAGGTATCCTGTGGTGATCGAGTGTGATATGTGATGAATTTGTAAAAAGATGATCATGCATACACAAAACCTTACAGGCGACCGGACGATTCACCGGTTCATGGGCAAAGCCAGTAATATTTATATCATTGAGGATAACCGTCAAAAAGCTACATTTCTTGTTGACTGCGGCATGCCGTCTGACAAAGAAGGTCTGGTTGGGGCTTTGCGCTCTCTGCTTCCTTTAAAACGGGTTGTCTGCACCCATTTTCATGTGGATCATGTTTCAGGATGGACTTATCTGAAAGCAATTTTTAAAGAATGCGAAATTTGGTTTCACGAAAAGGCAAAACCGTTTGTGATGGGAGATAAGCGGATTCCGTTTCCGTCTTATGATGATTATAAGACTATAATCATACCGTGCATGAAAGAGTCAGGCTATTTTCCGGGTCCCGGTGATTTCTTTATGGGTGGTTTGTACGGGACGCCGTTTAAAAAAGGTTTTCCTTTAGACCGTGTTGCATTTTTTAAAAACGAGCAGCAGGTACTGTCTGGTTTTAAAACCATACAGACTCCTGGCCACAGACCCGAATCGGTATCCTTTTTTGATCAAGAAAGCGGGGTCCTTATCACCGGAGATTTTCTGATGGTCATAAACGGAAAGTTGATCAGCAACACTTTTGTGGCGAGCAAGAAGGATCAAAAAGATTCAATCAATAAAATCAATCGAATAAATGGTCTAAGGTTTATTTATCCGGGGCACGGGAAATGCGTGCCGTTCAATAATTTTTCTGGGTGATAAAATATAAATTGTATGATATTAATAGTTGTATAAGATAAAAATCAAATTGTTTTACGCAATCATGCTAAATCTTACTAAATGAGGTCAATCATGCCTATTGTTACAACCTCAAGCCGTGGACAGATCGTAATACCAAAAGAAATCAGGAAACAATTGCAGATCGTCCCCGGAAAGAAGCTTTCGATCAAGCTTGAAAATGATCATGTCCGTTTAACTCCGTTGCCTGATGATCGTGTTCCTTTTTCCAATTTCATGTGGAAATTGCGAAAGCTTCTCACTTTCAAATCCAAAATACAAAGAAGAAAAACGTAATCAGGATTCGGTAGAGGTTTGAAGTTATCCAATAAAACGGGACCGTTCAGATTCATGCGATCTTCATTACTGATCTGGAGTTTTTTCCTTTCACGGATATCATTTTACGAAACAGAATATTTAGATGGTATAGACCCGGTGCTCTATTGCAGATAGTGCAGATCTCGGATAGATAATTTCATTTCCAAATCAGATAAAATCTGTGGAATTCAATTTTTATATTTTGAAGTTCATTACAATGAATGCACTACCATCCTGTCGAAATTTACACATGCCTGATTCAACTAAAATAGGGATTAAATAGCTGAGTTGTTGCGGTGATTGTTTTTCCTTTTTTATCAACACGCCAAGAGACCCTTGAGGGGGATTGTCCCGTGAAGCACCCATTGGGATTTCTGTATGTTTTTTAATAGCATCCAAGACCAAGTCAATTGTATATGGAGTAATAATAATTG
>CAZKDT010000015.1:0-3058 GCA_964551515.1 uncultured Desulfobacteraceae bacterium
TTAATTTTCACCCAAAGGGCGAGCCGGAGGCTTCCATCTGCTGCGTTATTAAGGGCTCGTAATAGTTTACTATGACTTCGCTCTTAAGTGCCTTACATATGAAAGCATCCGACTTGTGCAAGATTAAGGTAATAAAAAAAATACTGGTTGTTTCTATCAAAGTCAAGGTGTTTAAAAAAAGAGTTTGGCAAGGAAAAATAAATGGAATTGAATTCAAAGCTGGCGGTTTTAGATCAGATTTATAAAATTTATGACGGATTTGTAGCCAAGCTGAACATGGCCTGCAAAAAATATTGTGCGGGTTGCTGCACCCGAAATGTCACCCTGACAACCCTGGAAGGGTATCTTATCACAACTCATATGATTTCATATGGAAAATCAAGTTTGTTTAAGAATATTGAGGGGGTAATACCCAAAAAACGCTTTCAGCCACTGACAACCACAAACAAACTCGCGGATATTTGCATGAAAGGGGAAGATCCTCCGGAAGAGAAACATGAAGATTATGATGGGTGCTGTCCGCTTTTAAAAGACAACCTGTGTTCGATTTATCCGGTAAGACCCTTTGGATGCCGGTGTTTTGTTTCAATAAAAGATTGCAGGAAACAAGGTTATGCCGAAGTTGATCCATTTATTTTAAGCGTTAACAATCTGTTTTTGCAATTTATCGAGCATGTCGATTCTCAGGGTTTCTCGGGAAATCTGATCGATGTTTTAAAATTTATGGAATCAAAAACGAATCGCCGCAACTACAAAATGAACACCCTGAACATTCCGGATACCGGTCTGATTCCCAATCTCAAAATTAAGGTTTTAATGATACCGCCGGAACACCGGGTTAAAATAACCCCCATGCTTAAGGCACTTCAAAACATAATCTAAGATGAACGTTTCAAATTTTAAAAGAGGTCAAACATATTTTATTTTTGATGAATTAAATTGATTTATATGTTTAAAATTTGAAGCCCTGAAAAAAAAGAACTAAGGAATCGTATCAACAGATGCAAATTCCGGTTCGTGAAGCGGCAGCAGTATATCCGCCATATTTTTAATCTTCAGCATAATGTCATAAGCTTCATAGGCATTTACAAGTGTCCCGGGAGGAATTACCTCCATTTCCATAGCTTTTATTTGAACCGGCGGATAAAAATTTTCTTTAATTACACAAAACCCGGTTATGGCGGCCTGACCACTAGGCGTATCAATGAATATGGTCAACCCCCCTTCAGTATGAACCGGTGTATGAATCACCCGGATTCCCGGCAGAATTTCTCTGTCACCGGTAATCATCCGTATCTGCCCGTTTTCCTCCACATCCTCTATGTAATCCTTAAGATAACGATAATCGAGCGGGTGAGGGTTGTGGATTTTTTCCATTTCTTTTTCGTGAACATAAATTTCAGCATTTTCACATTTGTAATCGTTTTCACAGTGGTCATTATGCAGATGAGTATGGATGACCATGTCGATGTCCGCAGGTGATAGATCCCATTTGGATAGTCCTTGCTCGAAGGTATAAATTTTTCCACCGATGGACGTTTCCCTATCCGGAGATTGGATCGGACTCATCTCCCCGGTATCCACAAGAACTTTCCGGTCTCCGCCTTCCAAGTACCAGCAGTAAATAGGGATGGTATATTCCTGGCCGTTGCCATATTGATACGTCATCATACTTTTATCAAAAATTTTGGTTCCCACAACAATGGGATGGATCTTGAACATAGTCAGACTCTCCTCCAGGTTTTAAGGGCTTACTATAAACAGCATCAGGTCGTAATAACTTTACCCGCGCCGCCTTCAATGGTTTTGTCGGGATAATGTTCTTTGATGTCCTGAATAAACCGGGTGCAATGAGTGGGGCAGACTGTTTTTAGATTATCGATCAGATTAAACTCATTGAATCCATGAAGACCGCCAATAAGCGTTCTAACTGTCCCGAATTCTGATGCCGCGTGCAAGATTTCCCGGACACCCGGATGAGAACATCCGGCAATTACGGTTACCCCGGTTTCCTCCTTTACTATCAGGGCATGCTCGATATTTTTTAATTCACCTGTGGAATATATGTTATCATGGAGTTTACGTTTTTCAGTAACCCGTACCGCAGTTACGGTATCATCTGATACCGCAAAAGAACAGGGGATGTAAACCTTTACCGGATTCAGGTTGAGAAACCAGGAAAGCCCGCCGGTATGATCCCAGTGGGAATGAGAAATAAAAACTTCGTCAATCTGCATGGGATCAATATTCAATTGTTTCATATTATAATTGAGAATATCCGCTTTTGCTCCGGTATCAAAGAGTATCTTTTCCCCAAAAACTTCTACCAAACATGAAAATCCCCAGTCAGATTTTAAATTCTTATCCCACGCCGTGTTGTCATATATTATGGTTAGCTTCACTTCAGACCTCGATATTTCGCTAAAAATTTCGCCATCGTCAGAACTGTCCAATTTGCATGGAACGGGCCTGAACTTTTAGGATATTTGTTTAATTCTGAAAAGCCGGGCTTTTTGGACCCGGCTTGTTAATGTTACCGCCTGCGGCCGCGGCCTTTCCCGGAACCCCGGCCTTGTCCGAAACCCCGACCTGAATTCCGGCCGGATCCTCTGTCCTGCCCTGATCCTCTGCCTGAGTTCCGTCTACCCTGCTCATTATTGCTAAAGCTTCCTCCGGCAGGGTTGCAAGTTCCTTGACCTCGTCCGGTCTTGCGGCCTTTACCCATTGGGCCTGTTCCATCTCTGTTTGGCATAATACTTACCTCCTTTGCAGTATTGCAAAAAACATCATTTTTTGTCATTCCGGCAAAAGCCGGAATCCAGTAAATTAAATTACTTCTGGATGCCGGATCAAGTCCGGCATGACGGTTTAAAATTTCCTGCCCCCTCTTCTGCGGCGTTTTCTGTATTTCCCGCGCATTTCATAGGCTCCCCCCTCAATTATGAGAGCCTTCCCGGTAACCAGCGCTTCTGAAACAATTCCACGGGCTTCAGATAAAATTCTACCGTATGTCTGGCGAGATACCTCCATCCTTTTTGCGGCGGTCTCCTGGTCAAGA
>CAZKDT010000015.1:3068-17522 GCA_964551515.1 uncultured Desulfobacteraceae bacterium
CAATCTTAAAGCTTCAAGGCCTTCCACTGAAAGCTTAACCTCACCAGTTTGAAACATACCTCGGGGCACGAAAGCGGTGATTGTCGGATATCTTGATACAAATCTCGGCTTTTTAATCCTTGGCATAATAAAATTTCCTTTATGAAATAAGCATTTGATTAAAACATAATTAGCATAATACAATGTGTCAAACATTTTGTTGGTCATATGACCATTATATTACGGCGCCGGTTCCCAAAAAAGATAAAATTATATGGATTTTTTTCAGTGAGTTCTCAGTTCTTTCGATGTTATTTGTTAAATTTTTGAGTTGTTGGCCAATAATATAAAAAAAACAGCTTGACCATCCGGATATTAGGACTTAGTTTAACTTTTTTGAGTTTATACTCATAACTGATGGCCTTGTAAAAAGTTAAGAAAACGTCTTTTTGTTACAGTAATGTCTCTTAATTGCTTTTGGTTTTATGTGATCTATGAAAACAACTTATGACTGCATACCCTGTTTTATCCGTCAGGCTCTTGACGCGGTAAGATTAGCAACTTCCGATGAAAAAATTCATGAGCAGGTGCTCCGCGGTGTTCTTGCCGCCGCAAGCAAAATGGACCTGGACCAATCTCCTCCGGTGATGGGTCAATATATCCACAAAACAATCAGAGAACTGTCCGGGCACGATGACCCATACAAAAAAATAAAAGACCGGTTTAACAATTTTTCCCTCAAACTTTATCCGGACCTGAAACAAAGAATTCAAAGTTCTTCCAATCCCATGGACACCGCGGTCCGAATTGCTATCGCCGGAAATATTATCGATTTTGGTGTAAATGCAAAAATAGATAGGTCCATGATTTTTGATACTATTGAACAGGCACTGTCGGCACAAGTGTTCGGGAATATAGAAGTCTTATGCGATTCAATAGATTCGGCGGAAAATATCCTTTATTTGGGGGACAATTGCGGAGAGATTGTTTTCGATCGATTGCTGATAGAACAATTGCCTGTGGACAATGTAACATTTGTCGTAAGGGGCGGTCCGATCATAAATGATGCGACAATAGCAGATGCAAGGGCAACAGGTATGACCGAACTTGTCAATGTCATCGATAATGGTTCAGACATACCCGGAACGGTTTTAGAAAAATGCTCAAAAGAATTCCGGGAATGCTTTGCGCATAGTGATCTGATTATTGCCAAGGGACAGGGTAATTACGAAACGTTGAGCAATTGTGAAAAGAATATTTTTTTTCTGTTAAAGGCAAAATGCCCGGTGATATCCGGTCATATGGGTTGCGAACAGGGAAGTTTTATTGTTAAAAGGAGTTTTTGAACCAAATGAGTGAATCAAAAGAAACCATTACGGTTAATGTCAATGTTGAAATGACCGCCGCTTCTCTTCAAGCAATTGTGGAGAATGCTAAGAAAATTGAAGGCCGCGATGAAAAAGGTGTTTATCGTATAGATACCGCTGACAAAGTGAGTGAAATGATTTCACAGTTTATTTTGGAAAATGATTTTGAAAGTTATGCGAAAAATATTGATAATTATCCACGCGAGTCATAACGCATAGAAGTTTGCTGTGTAATTGGAATAAGAAAATATCAACCGGCAATAGGACAAAGGAGAATAATTATGCCTCTTTTTGATTTTTTGTGCAATGACTGCGGAGAAACCAGTGAACTTCTCATTGCAAGTCCGGATGAAATGCCCAACTGCAAAAGCTGTGGCGGCCATAAACTGAAAAAACTTGTTTCCGCCCACTCTTCCCTATCCGGTCCCAATAAAAACCGAATGCCCGGACCCGGAGATACGGCTTGCTGCGGATTGTCTCCCGGACAAGCCGATTGCGCCGGACCGGGGAGTTGCTGCGGAAAACGACCCGTATAAATTAGCCCTAAGTTATAAGTTTTGTGCTTTTTATGACAAACATTTTTAATCAGTATAATTTCTTTATTGTGAATAATTGAATATTTTCAATCCCTTTTTGTTCCGGTTTGTCCGGGTTAGGTCATACGAAAACAATTACAAAATTAATATATGAAAGGAAACTATATTATGAAAGTAGCTATTAGTTCGTCAGGTAAGGATCTTAATTCACAAGTTGACCCAAGGTTTGGCCGGTGTGCTTATTTTTTAATCGTCGATACAGACAATATGAGTTTTGAGATTTATGACAATGAAAGCGGTATGTTAGGTAGCGGAGCCGGAATTCAGTCGGCTCAATTTGTTGCTTCCAAAGGGGCCAAAGCTGTAATAACTGGCAATTGCGGGCCCAATGCCGTGAGCACCCTTTATGCGGCCGGAATTCAAGTGTTTCTCGGAAACACTGGAACCGTTAAGGAAGTTCTGGAAAACTACAAAAACGGAAATCTGACACCCGCGAAAGCAGCGAATGTTACGGATCACAACGGGCTATCCGCCGATACTGCCGGCAACCGCATCATGGGAATGGGTGGTGGAAGAGGTATGGGCGGCGGCGGTAGGGGCCGTGGTGGAAGAGGTATGGGCGGCGGTCGCGGCATGGGTATGGGCGGCGGCGGCATGGGCCGTGGTAAGAACAGATCATAAAGAATTAGAAAGGAGGACAAAATGAAAAAAGTTGCTATCGTAGGATGTGGCGCTTACATGGACAGTGGTTACGGTTGTGCCGGAGAATGGCGTTGTCTTAAAGCTGCAGCGCTCGGAGAAGGAACGTTCGATGAGCCTTGCCAGGTCGTGGGCTTTATTAAATGTGAATGCCCGGGCCGGTCCTTGATTCCCAACACGGGGATGGCCATAAAAATGTCGGAAATAAAACCGGACAAGATATACTTAAGTTCTTGTTTTGCAAATGCAAAACCTGGTTGCCCTTATAACGATCCCGAGGAAATAGCTAAAATGCTGGAGAACAAGACCGGTATCCAGGTGGTTTTGGGAACACATGATTATCATTAGCCCGATGTTGGTTGTCTTTGTTTAGAAATTTTTAACCTGAGTTGGGCGATTTTTTGCAAGGAGATATGCTGAGACCGTGATGCGCAAGAGATCGGTGCAGATCGAGGAAAAAATCTCTCAATTTATGTTTAAGTTCATTGCCTTTCTTGCTTCCCTCATACTTCCGGTGAAAAGGCAAGTATGGTTGATTCGGCTGCTCCAAAACTTCCATTTTTCACCGGGGGTGGGAACATCGGTAAATCGTTTGGAACGTTATGTCTGCATTACTGAAGAAAATTTCGGATAAGAATCGGTTTGAAATCCTGGAGAAGTAACCATGCCCAATAGTTTAAATACCAGCGTCCGGAAAGTAGAAAGGGCACTCAAGGCTCACGGCCTTGAATGTCAGGTGCTAAATATGAAGGAAACCACCCGCAGCGCTCAAGACGCAGCCAACTCTTTGGGGTGTCAGGTAGAACAAATTGTTAAATCTTTGGTTTTTATGACGAAAAAGACTAAGCAACCGATTCTGGTTGTTGCCAGCGGCGCAAATCGGGTGAATACGAAAAAAATCCGAAATCTCCTTTTCGAGCCCATAAAAATGGCAGACCCTGACTTTGTCCGTGCGAAAACCGGTTTTGTGGTGGGTGGTGTTCCCCCTCTGGGTCACTCCAGCTCCCTGGAAACATTTATCGATGAAGATCTTCTCAAATACCCGGAGATCTGGGCAGCTGCCGGATCCTCCAATACGATGTTCAAACTTTCGCCGGATGATCTTCAAAAAATAACCCAGGGACAGGTAATCTCTGTCACGTAAGACGAGACCTAAAATTCCTTGTATATTCTTGCCAGCGGGTGACCCGGAGCTCTTATGGACAGATCCAAAAAATATCCGTACGGAGTTTGAATCACCGAATACCCTGTGTTTTCCAGACGCTTTTGCGCCCGGCCTAACAGGACCTGAGCTTGCTCAGGGTCGGCCTTTTCTTGTCCCAAGTGGGTAAAAGAGTGAAGAACAATCCGGGTAATATTCCATTTTCTGGCCAGCCACTTGGCGTTTTTAATCAGCTTGGTCTCCGTTGAACTTCCATCTTCAACGTCCCCGGGCTCGATATGAACAAATGCCACCACGACATTTCGGTTTTCGGAGGGTTTGGCTTCCGGAGCATCCTCCAAAGTTTTAACGGCGGGCACCCAATCGAACTCGTCACAGTACCAGAATAATACGCGCATGGCTTTATAATTCCTTTATTATCACCCCAGGGTCTAAATCAAGACTGTTGTTTGCTAAGATTGCTATGGCTATTTGGTTTCAGGTGTCAGGGGCTAAGGTTCAGAATAAATGACACTGTTAATTCAACATTAGTTGCCAACAAATCGTTTGTCTTTATTTTAAATCATACACCGCACACACTGTGGATAACCGATTAAGATTAATAGATAAAATAGCTACTTAAAATTGCTTGTATGACAATTGAATATTCTTTTAAAAATGGATCAAATAATCCTAAATTTAAGCGCAAACAAAGTGAGATTTAGTACCTGTGTTCATCATTCCTGACACCTGACACCAGGCAGTTAAAAAAAGCTTCGGAGTCACGGTTTGTCAATAGAAAGGCATCAGCGTTTACCAACAGTCTTGATTTCCACCCATCAACCCATAAACACAGACAGTACGTTTTTTCTTGCATTGACATGCTGTATGGTTATCTGAATCAGGTCTTCGGGCTTCAAATCTATGCCGCTGGATGAGGGCAGGTCGCACTGTATCATATATTCGGATATGAGTATATGATAGGTGTTTCTCTTTTTGTACAGCACAATAGCCTCTTCTTTTTGCCCGATTCTTTTTTCAAGGTATTTCAAGAGCCAGTACCTGTGGCGGTTGAATTGAAGCTTTGATACACAACTCATCGGCTCTTCAAGCGCCTGTATGATATTATCTATTTCTTTCACGGTATAAGGCGCTTCCAGGCCGAGGACTGCCCGTATCTGCCGCTGAGTGGCCAGGTCAAAATATTTCCGGATGGGTGACGTTGCGGTAACATAGGCATCCAGACCTAATCCCGAATGATGTTCAGGCTTCGGGCTCAGCACAAAACGGCTTAACAGTCTTCGCTGCATACAGTTCTGGAATAAAGAGCCTTCAGTTCCCTTGTAGAGTCGCTCACGGGGTGCGGGTTGAGACCTGTATATTGCCGGAACGTTATGTTGGACCAAGAATTTGGCCATGAGCCAGTTTGCCATGATCATTATTTCCGAAACCAGCATCCTTCCGGGACTTTCCCTGTTCACTCTGTTTACAGTAACCTCATTATTCTCATCGATCCATACATTAATATCCGGCAACGTGATCTGAACGGCTCCTGCAGCCATCCGGTTCTGACGGAATTGTTCTGCGATATCACAGAGTATAATAATTTCCTTGCTGTCTTGGGCAATCATATTAACATCGTAATAAGTAAGCTGGCGCTCCACCCGGATCAGGCTCGGAATTATTTCATAGTCGACAATTTCACAACATTTGCTTAAGTTCACCATAATGCTGATGGCCGGGCGTAATTGTCCGGCTTTCAGGCTGCAAAGATTTTCGGCAAGACAGGGCGGAATCATTGGTATTTTCTGATCGGGCATGTAAATTGAGCTGCCACGAAGCAACGCCTCTTGATCGATAGGGTCTCTTTTTTTAATAAAATACCCCACATCGATAATATGAATTCCAAGATGATAATGATCTCCATGATCTTCTATACTGATGGCATCATCGAAATCTAAAGTTGCCTGGCCGTCGATGGTCATTAACGAAAGCCCGGTCAAATCTTTGCGCATGGGGTCAGCCGAAAACTCCTGCTGTGAATCGGCCAGTTCCGTTGCTCTTTGCATAATATTGCCGGGGAAAGCTGTTGAGATATTATATTTATAAAGATCCGTATTTTCGTTTTTATCAAAAACGCCCAGCTTAACCAAAACCTGGTAGGTTTCTTCATCAGGATCGATGCCAGCCTTTACAAGCATTGCTTTACCAAGGGTGTAAGTTTTACTTTCCTTTTCGAAGAGATAAAATGATTTCAGGATGTTTATAATTTGGGTTTTGTTTTCGGGCGGGGAAAAGGGATTATCATTAAAAACGTTTTTAAGCCAATCCCCGCCCTCTTTGATCATCCGATTTCTGCGTGCTGTTTCTCTTTCCTGAACGATCTTCTGTTCAACCTGATCTGCCGTATTGGGGAAAAAGCGACCATGGTTAAATTTAAAATAAAGTCTGTTTGTAAAAAATGCTCTGACAACAGCAGACTCGTGATCACAGCTCGGATTTTCCAGGAAACAGAATCCGGTCATTGTGTTCAGATCGATCCATTCTTGTTCCGTGTTTAAAACTTCCCATAATTCCTTGATGTTTATGTGGCTTATTAATGCGTTACGCCGGCTTGCTATTTCCTTTAAAGTATGGACCATCGCACTTCGTCCCATGGAGGAATCCAGACGCATTTCGCACCTATGTGACAGACGACTTGCCGAAAGGTTGACTTCCCGGTTGTTTTCGGTCAACAGTTTCAGTCTCTGATTCTTGACTTCAAGAATAACTGCACAAATAATTTTCTTGCTGTCGATATATTCAACGACATTTCCTGATTCCATAACTGGGCACCATAACAATCACTGTCATGAAAGTCAACGTAAGGTGAACCGTCAAAAGACCTCCCCCTATTTTTCATTAGATCCAAAAGACAAGAAAGATGGGGGAATTTATTATTCCCGGGGTTAATTAAAAAAAAAGAATTTGACTTTATTTTATGTTCTGGTTATCAAAAATGTTTGCCACAAAAACTTTGTAAGGAGTATATATTTTTATGATTACACTCGATTTTAAAAAGATGGGCGGATTATTGCCCGCCATTGTTCAGGATTATAAAACCGGTGAGGTCTTAATGCTTGCGTTTATGGATCAAGACGCATGGGAATCAACCCTTGACACCGGCAAAGCCACTTATTACAGTCGAACCAGACAACGCCTCTGGATAAAAGGAAAAACGTCCGGAAATATGCAGCTCGTAAAAGAAATCAGGATCGATTGTGATGATGATACGGTATTGTTGAAAGTTGAACAGGTGGGAGGCGCAGCCTGTCACATGGGCTATAGAAGCTGTTTTTTTAAAAAGGTCGAAGATGGAGCAATCCGGATCATGGGAGAACCGGTATTTAATCCCGAGGAGGTATATAAAAAATGACAACTCCTTTAAAACTGGGGATTCCCAAGGGAAGTCTGCAAAACGCAACCATAGATCTATTCAAACGTTCCGGATGGAAAATTAATGTCAATGGCAGAAGCTATTTTCCCGAAATAAATGATGATACCATCGAATGTACCCTGTGCAGGGCTCAGGAAATGTCCCTCCATGTTGAAAACGGCACCCTGGATGCCGGACTTACGGGCAAGGACTGGATCGCTGAAAATAAATCTGATGTCCACGTGATCACCGACCTTGTTTACTCCAAAACAAGCGCCCGGCCGGCAAGATGGGTGCTGGCGGTTGCCCCGGATTCTTCCATTAAAACAATAGAGGATCTTAAGGGGAAAAAAATATCCACCGAACTGGTTGAATATACCAAAAACTATTTTTCTGAACGTAACATTAATGTCACCGTTGAATTTTCCTGGGGAGCCACGGAAGCAAAAGTCATTTCCGGTCTTGCCGATGCCATCGTGGAAGTCACTGAAACGGAAAGTACCATTAAGGCCCACGGGCTGAAAATTATCCATGAATTTATGCAGACCTATACTCAACTTATCGCCAACCATGATTCATGGAAAAATTCCGAAAAAAAAGAAAAACTTGAACAGATTGCTCTATTACTTAAAGGTGCACTTGTGGCTGAAAAGCTTGTGGGCCTTAAAATGAATGTTTCGGATACTCGTCTTGAAAAGGTTGTATCCTTGCTCCCCAGTCTCAACGCGCCGACGGTTTCCCCGCTTTACAACTCAAACTGGTTTTCTGTGGAAACGGTGGTGGATACCAGTATTGTCAGAGACCTTATCCCAATGCTATTGAAACACGGCGCTGAGGGCATTATAGAATACCCTCTCAACAAGGTTGTTTAAGGAACAGAAATGATATCCCATCGAACCAGAGAAATGACCCCTTTCATCGTAATGGACGTTCTTGAGAGGGCTCACGAAATGGAACGTCAGGGGGTTCATATGATCCACCTGGAAGTCGGCGAGCCTGATTTTGATACCCCTCAATGTATTAAGGATGCTGCCTGTAAGGCACTGAACAACGGCCATACCCATTATACACACAGCCTGGGTATGATAGAACTCAGAGAAACCATCAGTGAACATTATTTAAAAACATACGGAGTGTCAGTGGATCCCGATCAGATCGTAATATCATCAGGCACTTCTCCGGCCATGTTTGTCATGTTTTCCTCACTGTTGGAAAAAGGAGACCAGGTCATTGTCTCAGATCCCCATTATGCCTGCTATCCTAATTTTATAAGGTTTGCGCAGGGCGAGCCCGTACTCATTCCTGTTTATGAGGAAGACGGCTTTCAATACCGACCCGAAACAATTGAAAAAAAGATTGCCCGGAAAACAAAAGGAATATTTATCAACTCCCCATCCAATCCAACAGGGAACCTGCTTTCCAAAGAGCGAATGGAGGCAATTGCCGCCCTGTCTTTAAAACCGGACTCACCGTATATTATCTCGGATGAAATCTATCATGGCCTGGTTTACGAGGGAAAAGAACACTCTATACTGGAATTTACGGAAAAAGCGTTTGTCCTCAACGGGTTTTCAAAACTCTACGCAATGACCGGATTGCGACTCGGCTACATGATTGCACCCAAACACTTCATTCGCCCCATACAAAAGCTTCAACAAAATTTTTTTATTTCTGCCAATGCCATGGTTCAGGTCGCCGGAATTACCGCTTTTAAGGAAGCCGAAGAAGATATTTTGCGTATGAAGCGAATTTATAATGAACGCAGACAATTCATGATTCGCCGCCTAAAAGATATGGGTCTCGGGATCACCGTGGAACCCACAGGCGCTTTTTATGTGTTTGCTAATGCAAAACACATTTCCGGTGACTCGTATAAACTTGCCTTTGATATTCTTGAAAAAGCACATGTGGGTGTGGCCCCCGGCATCGATTTTGGAAAAAACGGCGAAGGATACCTTCGATTTTCATATGCAACTTCTATGGAAAACATTGCCGAGGGGATGAACCGGCTGGAAAATTACTTTAAAAAAATCCTGGTCTAATCTGAGTTGCATTTACAGCGTCTATCCTAAACCCATTTTCCCGGACAATATTGTACATGACGCTTGAGATTTGCAGTTCAAATCAGACGTTCGAGATTGTGAACCCGGCAATTTGATTCTCAAAAGAACCGACTGCCGTGTTCAATTAAAAAACGTGGATGGTAGAAGATCGGAATGAAAGGTGGATGTGTTTCCCTTTTTGGATCTCTAATTTAATAAATTCGTTCTTGCTTAGCATCACCCTGAAAATTACGTTAACTGCCTCAGCTGAAACCTCGTAGTACGGGCCTTGATCTGAGATACTCATTACCTTGGCTTGAAATGCATTCATATCATTTCCAAAAGTCCCATTTCTGCTGATTATAATATCTTCAGGCCGAATAGCGACATAGTGCTTATTCTCTCCGGATGGGGATTGAAGATGTAACTCAAGGTTATTCACCCGTGCCTTTGTGTTTCTGAAAGATGCGTGAAAGACATTTTTAATGCCCATGAATTTGGCCACAAACGGGGTGGCCGGTTTATGGAAGACGTCGTGAACAGGGCCGACCTGATCAATTTTGCCGGTGTTAAGCACAGCCATCCGTTCTCCCAAAAACATGGCTTCGGCAAAATCGTGTGTGACCATTAAAAATGTGGTTTCTACTTCCTGATGCAGTTTTTTCAACAATTCCCGGACATCTTCCCGGAAATTGGGATCCAGTGCGGAGAGAGGTTCGTCCAGAAGGAGCACGGAAGGATTCACAGCCAGGGCACGTGCCAAGGCTGTTCGCTGTTTTTCGCCGCCACTTAAATTGTGAATGGATCGCTGAGCAAGAGGCTGGAGCCCCAATTGCTCCATAAGCTGTGTTACCCGTTTTTTCGAAGCTTTTGGATTGTTTTTGTGGTAACGCAATCCATAAGTAATATTTTTCAAAACAGACAGGTGGGGAAATAGTGCATAATCCTGGTATACGATGCTGGTATCGCGCTGTTCCGGAGGTAGACGGGTAATCTCTTTTCCCTTCACAAAGATACGGCCACGGGTAATGGGAACGATACCTGCAATTGCTTCCAGAATAAGAGTTTTTCCTGCTCCTGTCGGTCCCAGAAGCATGAAAAACTCTCCGTCCTGAATGGAAAGATTGATATCCTGAAGGGTAAAGCCGGGAAACTTAATAAACAGATCTTTTATCTCGATCATGTTTGATTTTCCTTTGGTAAAGAGCAGATTCTCAATAGTAAAAACAGCAGCAGACTGACCACTATTAACCAGACAGCTACGGGTTGAGAATATTTAATGCCATAGGCGGTGAAGCGCTCATAAATCATTACCGGTGCGATCATGGGATGATACGCTACAATAACCACCGCTCCGAATTCACTGATTGCCCTTGCACTGCACATAATGATGCCCACCAGCATGGAGCGCCATGCAAGGCGAAACGTCACACGCACGAAGGTTTCTGACAAAGAGGCCCCAAGGCTCCTTGATATATTTTCCAATCTCACAGGTATGGCTTCAAATCCTGCCTTGACGGTGTTTACATAAAACGGCAGACCCACAAAGGTCAGAACTGTTACAATGCCGGTGACCGTTCCCATTATTTGGATACCGACCTGCTGCATCAACTGTCCCAGCCAATGATTTTTACCGGCCAGTCCAAGAATCGCAATCCCGACCACCGGGTGCGGAATCATGATGGGCAGTTCAATGATACTTTCAACGAGTTTTTTTCCGAAAAAATCTTTCCGGGCCAGTAAATAGGCAAAGGGGGTGCCAATTAAAAACGAAATCAGGGCAGCCATGCCGGATGTATAGATGCTCAACCCGATCGAACCAAGGACATCAGGGTCACAAATGGCATCTTTGAGATCTTGCACAGAAGGCTGAAGCACCATTTCAGTTAAAGGAAAGATAATAAATACAATAACCGTTACGGTGGAAAAAACAGCTATCCAAAAAAACGGATCAATTTTCCTCTTTATTGCCATTTCTTTTTAATCTTTTACCTCAACCCATTTTAATAAAGACAAAGGAATCTTGGATTTCATTTTTTCTGAGGGAACCCTGCAAGGAATAAAAGGCGGTTGTCCCATGTCTTTCAGAATCTTTAAGCCCTCATCGGGGTCGATCAGATACTCCAGGAACGCCTCAGCAGCTTCGGTATTTTGAACACTTTTTAATATGGTAATTCCATAGGTACATGATTTTCCGGTTCGAGTTATCCATGTCCCGGGTTTTTTGCCGGTCACCTTTACCGTTGCCTGTTTGTAAAACCCATCCATTTTGTAATTGCCCAGGTTAATCTCATCAGGAAGCATTATGTACTTCAAACCCTGTTGAACAGCAACGGAAAGATACTCCCAGGCATAGTCCATATTTCCTGTCTTAAGCAATGAAACCAGTTCAACCGATTTGGGCCGTATGTTTTTCTCTGGCCGGTTTGCAATCAACTGATCATGGAGGCCGGGCAATTTGTAATGTTTTTCGGCAAGTTGGAGTACCATGAGGCTCCTGTAGCCACAGGGGTCCAGATTGGGATCCGAATGCCCCCAGATGACCCCTTTTCGTCCTAAGATTTTGTGCCAGTTGTTTGCGGTGATCTGGTTTGCAAAGCGGCTCTTATCCGTATAACAAAGGACCAACTGGTTTGTTGCAAAACGAATATTCCACTCAGCATATTCAGGGATCAGGGTTTTGTCGATAACATTAAAATCAGCGGATGCCATGATATCTGCCGGTTTATGCAGCTCTGAAATCATTCGCGCCATTTTTGTGCTTCCTCCTCCCTCACGGAGCACGTCAACTTTGGGATAATTTGCCTCAAAATCCTTTTCTATTTTGGCAAAAGGCACCGTAAGACTTCCTGCATGGAAAATGATAAGTTTTCCCTGTGGTTCGGCGCTAACAGAAAAAGGCAGTAACACCATCAGCGCTACAAAAATAATTCGCGTGCATGTCATCAAATTCGCTAATTTTATCATAACCTATTCCTTTGCATTACATTGTGATTCTTTTGGAAAAACCATTTTACCGCATAAACCCAAATCGTATCCATCCAGTTTCACGGATAGATCGCGGAACTGGGGTTCATGGAGAAGGCTTAAAAAGAGTTGAACCCCCTGTTCAAAAAAATGCTCTTTTGAGATAAGAAGATCAAATCGCTCCCAGCGAAGCGGAATAAAGTCCAATCCCAAAAGACTTGCCACCGGTTTGATGGCAGGAGCCATGTCGGCCCGGCCCGAAAGCACCTCCATGGCCACATCCAGATGGCTTCTGAATTCTTGATCATACCCTTGGATTCGCGTCTCTTGGAGGCCGGCCTTTTCGAGCTCCCGGTCGAGGAGAAGGCGTGTGCCTGTGCCAACCGGACGATTGGCAATCTTGATTTCCGGTTGTTCCAGGTCGGAAACGCCGGAAATTTGCTTAGGATTTCCTTTGGCTACCAGAAATCCCTGTTCTCTTCGGCAGAAATTCACCAGTACGGGAAATTTTCCTTTAAGTTCTTCCTGTGCATACTCAAAGTTGTACTCCTGTTCATCATCCTGTAAAAGGTGACTGCACGCCACATGACAAACATCTCGGCCCAGGGCCTTAAGACCTTCCATACTGCCCACATTGCCGAAAACGGCCATATGTTCAGTATAGAGCATATTGAAAAGAGAAATGATTTTGTCCAAAAGGATATCATTGCTTCCGGCAATGATTAAAAGGCCATGATAGGGTGGCAACGGTTTCTCCGGCTTGGGATAGTTGATGGTTTGATTTTCCAGCCACCGTTCAACAAGGTGGCGGGGAAAAAGCCATTTGCCGGTTATCTTGCTAGCCGGCAGCCCTTTATCAGCAACCAGGGTATAAACCATCTTCTCGTTAATATTTAAAAACTCGGATACCTCGCGAGTATTGAGCAACGTCTTTTCTTTAGTCATTTCATTATTTCCCTCGTTATTCTGATTTCTATCAAAAACGCGACCTTATGGTTAATGTCTGCCTTTTGCAGGATTAATTATTTTGCAATGAAGCGTTACACATGTCAAGCCATATCAGTAACTATTTGTCAAGATATTATTTAATTAGGATTAGATATAAGATATGATGGCTTTAAATAACGATAAACAACAATCAATAACTATTATTTCCTACTGACAGAAAATATCATGGGCAGGGTAAACGCATTTGATTTCGGTGCAGCGTAGCGACAGCGTGTTTCTCTTGGAAACTGACTGACTGTTTGAAGGGCTTTAGCACGCGTTAGCCCGAGCCGAATGAAATTATGACTTAAAAAATCAATAGGATAATTTAGCGACGAATTGTTCTTAATAACTCTGGCGCGGCTCGGGCTTACGGATGCTTAAGCACAAGTTTCAGTCGGTTGGAAAGAGATACACGCCGTCATGGAGCGTTCTCCCTGTATTGGGATTCAAATGCGTTTGCCCTGTTATCATGGAACAGGGGGCTTGATTTTTTATAAGCATCTGATATGCTCTCTGCGCATTAGCAATTTTAATCTCTTCAAGATAGAACAATATAACAATCAATAAGGAGAGCTTATGAGCGAAACCATTCAGCAACTCGAAGCATTTATTGAAAATTGGACAGAAACCCCGGAACAAAACAAAAAAGCGTTTGTGCGTCTGAAAGATTATGTGGCATCCAAGCCCGGGGTGAATCTGGATTTTATCCCCCGTGATGGGCTTACCTATTCCCTTAGAGCAGCTCACGAGAATCAAAAAAATAAACCTTTGTTTGTGATGGTGGACGTGATTGAAGATACCCCCCGGTGGTTGTCGGTATGCTTTTATAACGAGATGATTGCCGATCCTGATGAAAACGGGGATTTTGTACCGGATGGGCTTCTTGGTGAGGATGCGTTGTGTTTTGATCTGGAAGAATACAATGAAGAGGACATCCGGTATGTCGAAGCCCGGATGGATGAAGCCTGTAAAAGTTCAGCCCAGGTCTGATAACAGCTTAAAGACAATAAAAGGAACATAAAGATCTCCCGGGTGTAAATCAAGATTGTTGGTTATTGAGTTCAATCGTAAGGCGCCAGTGTTCAGGTTTCAGGTTTCAGCTCTTCAAGTTTTTCGACCCTGGCAATTGAAACCTGACACCTTTTTCCCAAAGCTAAATATATAGCGCAGACGAACATAAATTTTCATATTGCCAACAGCCATGATTCACACCCATATCTCCCTTGTTATAGATAGATAGTGTCCATCCATAAATGAGGATTATTGTTCAAGATCAAGCCTCCGGCCCCGCTTCTCTCCGAGGCGTAGGATCGTGCCT
>CAZKDT010000016.1:0-17281 GCA_964551515.1 uncultured Desulfobacteraceae bacterium
GAGCCGGAGGCCCAAAGGACCAGGTTTTTCAGGACATAATAAATATATCCTTTGTGCCTGCCCGCCATCGGCTTCGCCTTAGGCGAGGCGGGCGGGTCTTTGTGCCTTGGTGCCAAATATTTTTTTGGGTTCCGGCTTGTCCGGGTTAGGCCTCTGCTCCCAAATATGCTTCAATAACCCTGGGACTGTTGCGGATTTCTTCAGGCAGCCCCTCGGCAATCTTTTGGCCATAGTTGAGCACCAAAATCTCATCCGAGATATTCATTACCACCTTCATATCATGTTCCACCAGTAAAACGGTAGTCCCTTTTGCATTGATGGCCTTGATCAAAGAAGACGCCACATAGGTTTCGGTTTCATTCAGACCGGCCGCGGGTTCGTCCAGACAGATCAGTTCCGGCTCACTGGCCAGTGCACGCCCGATTTCCAGTAATTTCTGTTCGCCCAGAGGCAGGGTATCCGCCGGATCTTTGAATTTATGAGCGAGCCCGATAAATTTCAAAATTTTTAATGCATTTTCCCTTATCTGTTTTTCTTTGCGTCTGGCCTGCGGCAAAACAAACCCCGAAGCTATGAAGGAGGTTCGAATCCGGGTATAACACCCCAACATGACATTTTCCAAAACCGTCATGTTTCCGAATAGCTCCACAGTCTGGAAGGTCCGTGAAATCCCACGGTCCGCGATCTTGTGTGCCTTGAGATGCTGGATGGGACGGCCGTTGAACGTGACCGTTCCCTGTGTTGGCTGAAAAGATCCGGTAATCACATTAAACAAGGTAGTCTTGCCCGCGCCGTTCGGACCAATAATCGCCTTAATCATTCCCCTTCGAACCTTAAAATCAAGGTCGCTGAGCGCCATGAGCCCGCCAAAGGTCATGACCACCCCTTGCAGCTCGAGAACATTTTCATCCATATCAGCGCTCATCAAACACCTATCTCCTGAACCAGCCTTTTACAATCCCCGGCACCCCTGCCAGACCCTCCGGTAATATGACGGTGACAAAGAGGAGTATGGCGCCATACACAATGACCTCAAATTCCTCAAAATACTGCAGCCATTCATTACTCAAAAAAGTAATCAGACCGGTTCCCACGATCGCACCCCAGATATTATGCATTCCGCCCAATGCGATCATGATCAGAAGTTTTATGGAAAAGAAAAGGTCAAACGTCGCGGGATTGATAAAATTAAGATAATGGGCATAAAAGCTTCCGGCCAAAGATGCCAAAACCGCCGAGTACACAAAAACCAGTATCTTGAACCGGGCAACATCCACCCCCATGGCACCGGCAGCCGATTCACTGGCATGGATCGCCCTTAAGGCCCGGCCGGTACCGGATTGAATCACATTAACGGTAAAGATAAACGCCGCGATAACAATCCCCCAGACAAGGTAGTAATAGCGTTCCACGGAATCAAACTCGAAGCCAAACAGGCTTAACCCTGGGATACCAGACATGCCGTCCGGACCGCCGGTCCATTGTGTCTCTTCATTGAATATGATAAAAACGATAATTCCAAAGGCAAGGGTTGCCATGGCCAGATAATGCCCCTTTAATTTGAGAGAGGGAGTACCCACTAAAGCAGCCACTACCGCGGTAACCGCCATACCGATCCCCATACAGGCCCAGGGGTTCATTCCGTAATTTACGGTCAGGATGCCCGATATATAGGCGCCGATACCAAAAAACGCCGCATGCCCGATGGAAATCTGTCCGGCATATCCCATGAGAAGACTGAGACCGATGGTAATCAGACAATAAATACCCGCAAATACCATAATGTCGGGATAGTGTTCTATGGCGGGAATCTGGCAGGCCATCCATGGAAAAACAAGGATAAACAGAGCAAACACGGCAATGGGGATTTTGGCGATTCGTAACATGCCTAAAACCTTTTGATCTTGCTGATCTCTATGCTGCCCATAAGTCCGCTGGGTTTAAAGAATAAGACAACCAAAAGCACAATCAAAGCAAACGCATCTTTGTATCCCGAGCTAACCAGACCCGCTCCAAAGGATTCGATGCTTCCCATGATCAGCCCCCCCAGGATAGCCCCGGGAAAGCTTCCCAGCCCCCCCAGAATCGCCGCCGCAAATCCCTTTACTGCCAGCATGGCCCCCCGGTCATATTCCATAAGGGAAATCGGGGTAATGGTAATCCCCGCCACTGCTCCGATAGCGGCGGAAAGGGCAAAGGACAGCAGAATCATCTGCTTGACATTGATGCCCACCAGGCTGGCCGCATCCGGATTGTCAGCGCAGGCGCTCATGGCCTTGCCGATAATGGTCCGGTCAAAGAAGATGGACAGAGCAATGGCGGTGATGATCAAAAAGCCGATCACCCAGAAATACTGGGGTTGAACCACGGCTCCCAGAAAATTGATGGGATCGCGACCGGAAAACGCAGGAAGATCAAAAGGGTCCTTACCCCAAATAAACGAAGCCGTCCCCTTGATGATGATGGACACAGCAATGGTAGCGATAATCAGGGTAAGTACCGACGGTCGGCGAATAGGGCGAATGGCGAAACGATCGATAAGTATCCCGATCACCGTTACCAGAACAATTGTAGTCGGAAAGGCCAAAATAAGGGGAAGCCCCATGGAAACATGAAAAAAAACCATGATCAATCCGCCCAGCATGACGAATTCACCTTGGGCAAAATTGATGATCTCGGTCACATTATAGATAATATTAAACCCCACGGCCACCATGGCATAGACACTGCCCACGGTCAGCCCGGTAATGAGGTATTGTAACAACTGGCTTGTCAGCGTAATTTTTTCCATGTGTCTTTATCAAATAAAAAAGTGAGGATGATGACCCTATCATCCTCACCAATCGTTTGTCACTGCAAATCAATGGCTCAATCCACCAATGCCCAATCATTGTCTTTCACAATCACCATGCTAAAGGCCGCTTTGCTCAGCCCGTTGTGGTCGTCCGGCGAAAAGTTGAAGATACCATGCTGGCCCACAAACCCCTGTTTCTTCTCGAGGTAGTCCCGTATTGCGGCCTTGTCATCACCTACTGCAGACAGGGCGTCCACAACCAGCTCTAGAGCATCCCATCCATGTCCCCCGAATGAACTCAACGGCTCATTGTATTTGGCCGTATAGCTCTTCAGATAATCCATTGTTACACTTTTTTGAGGATGATCTGCCGGTAACTGCTCGGCAATATTACAGGCACCCAGCGGGCAGAAAACGCCCTCGGCAGCTCCTCCAGCCAACTCGATATTTTTACGGCTGCCAAAACCATGGCTCTGATATAATGGAACGGCTGTCATCCCCAGATCTTTCCAGTTGCGAATCATGGTCACCTGTGTGGGACCGATGGACCAGTTCACGATAGCGGCCGGAGCCATTCCCTTGATTTTGGTCAACTGGGCCGTCATATCCGTATCCTTGGGTCCGTATTTTTCATCGGCGATAATATTCATATTATACTCGGGCGCAAGCCTGATTAGCTCTGAACGTCCACTGGCCCCATATCCGGAGGTTACGCTCATGATGGCAATTTTATTGATTCCTCTGTTTTTAAGATGCATATAAATGGCCTCAACAGCCATACTGTCCGACTGGGGAGTCTTAAAAACCCATTTATAGGGCTTGCCCGTCTTTTCATTGTGAACAATCTTGTAACTGGCTGCACAGGAGACCAGAGGGGTTTTATATTTCTCGGCTACCGGTATCACCGCAAGGGAGAGTCCACTCAAGGAAGGACCGATCACTGCACAGACCTTATCATTGGTAATAAGCTTTTTTACCTTCAGGTTGCACTTGGTAGCATCTCCTTCGTCATCATAAATAACTAGTTTCAGTTCTTTTCCATTAATACCGCCGGCCTTGTTGATCTGTTCAGCCAGCATCTCAACGGTTTTCTTTTCAGGATCCCCCAAAAAAGAAGCGCGGCCGGTCACGGAAAAAACGCCCCCTACTTTATATGCTCCATCAAAGGCATTTGCCTGGCTAACAAGCAGCCCCATACCGAAAAAACAAATTATTGCGATAATAGAAATTCTCCTGAGTGTCATATTCTCCTCCTTTGTTTTTGGTTTTAAGAATAATGATTTTTCTCTATTAACTGGTTTCAAACGTTTTTGAATCGGTTATTATCTGAATTTTGTGCGAGTCGTAGGCTTTATATACAAGGCACTTAAGGGCGAAGTCATAGTGTACTATAGCGAGCCCTTAATAACGCAGCAGATGGAAGCCTCCGACTCGCCCTTTGGGTGAAAATTAATGAATAGAAAAGATCATCATCCAATTTACCATTTTGCTAAAACGTATAATTTTATGATGTTGTTTGAACCTGCTTTAACTCAGTCGTTTAAAAACTCTCATTAATTTTCATGCAAGATTCAGGTATTACATGGTATACACTTTGCTTCCCTCAATCACCGTTAGGTTGTTCTTTTGAAGTAATGTTATGGCCTCATCGATGGGATCGATTCTAAAAATCATTACTGCATTCTCCCCGCTATGCTGCACAAACGCATACATATATTCCACATTAATTCCGGCTTGGTTCAAAATATCGAGTATTCGATTCAGGCCTCCGGGCCGGTCTTCTACTTCCACTGCCACCACATCGGTTTTGCTCACGGTAAATCCACGTTTTTTTAGTGCGTTTATGGCCTTTTGATTGTCATTTACGATCAGACGCAGCACACCAAAATCGGATGTATCGGCCAGGGCCAGCGCCCGGATATTTACATCCGCTTCTGCAAGAATCGCTGAAACTTCAGCCAGACGTCCGGCCTTGTTTTCCAAAAATACTGAAATTTGTTCCGCCCGCATATATTGCCTCCCTTATCCTTTACCTTTCCTAAAAAATTCCTGCTTTCATCAGAACTGATCCACAGGGATCATCAGCCATTATTTCCTGACACCTGAACTCTGTCCTCTGACTTCTGTTCGCTGTCCTCTGAACACTGACACCTGCCCTTATATTTCTCGATTATCAATCACCCGCACCGCTTTTCCTTCACTGCGAGCAATCACCTTTGGTTCCACCAACTTTACTTTTGCGGAAACGCCAAGATAATCCTTTATATTCTTTGATATCTTTCTTTCCCGCTCCTGCAGATGTCTGACTTCATCGGAAAACAGACGTTCACCCACTTCCACCAAAACCGTAAGCGTATCCAGATTATCCTTCCGGTCAACCACCAGCTGGTAGTAAGGTTCAACTTCATCCATTTCCATAAGAACACTTTCAATCTGTGACGGAAACACATTGACGCCGCGAATAATCAGCATATCATCTGTACGGCCGCTGATCCGGTTCATACGGATATGGGTCCGGCCACAGATACACGGCTCCGGATTCAGCGAGGTGATGTCACGAGTTCTATACCGTATCACCGGAAAAGCTTCCTTGGTTATGGTTGTAAAAACAAGTTCGCCGGTCTCGCCGTAAGGAAGTACTTCTTCGGTTACCGGATCGATAATTTCAGGAATAAAGTGATCCTCAAATATATGAAGGCCTTTTTTTGCTTCATGACATTCAATGGCAACCCCCGGCCCCATGACTTCGCTTAATCCATAAATATCCACTGCAGTTAAATTCAGCTTCCGCTCTATTTCTTCGCGCATCTTCTCAGACCAGGGTTCCGCCCCGAATATTCCGAATTTAAATTTTAAATCTTCAAAAGAGACCCCCACCTCCTCGGCAACTTCCGACAGATGAAGTGCATATGAAGGAGTTGCCGTCAATATGGTCGGGCCGAAATCCGTCATGATCACAACCTGTCTCTTTGTATTTCCTCCGGATACCGGAATAACGGAAGCACCGAGTTTCTCCGCACCGTAGTGAATGCCCAACCCTCCTGTAAAAAGCCCATAACCGTATGCATTATGAATCATGTCTCCGCGAGTTGCCCCGCCCGCGGCAAGGGAACGGGCCATAAGCTCGGCCCAGGTATTAATATCCCGAGCCGTATACCCCACAACAGTGGGTTTTCCGGTGGTGCCGGAGGACGCATGAATACGAACCACATTGTCCATGGGAACCGCAAACATTCCAAAGGGATAATTATCACGCAAATCCTCTTTTTTAGTGAAAGGAATTCGTTTTAAATCTTCCAACGACTTTATATCATTGGGTGTAATACCACTTTCATCAAACTTTTTCCTGTAAAAAGGAACACTTGCGTAAACACGATCAAGGGTGGCCTTGAGCCGTCGCAGGACAATTGCCTCCAGATCTTCTCTTGGCATGGTTTCAAATCCAATATCGAGAATCATTCAAACACTCCTTTCAAATAAAATGAACTCGTAAAAAATTAAAATTGAGACGGCAAAGTAAAAAGCTCAAGTTCAAGACGTCGCAAATTTCGTGTAATGAAGCGTAGTTATGTACGCCGCAGTTAACACGAAATGAAGCGCAACGCAGAAATTGGACTTTTTACGAAGCCGTCAAATAAAAAAGGCTGCGAGTGAATGAAACCCACAGCCCTTTAAAAAACCATGAGTTCCATTTTGTTCCGTCACCCCATGGTTTTGTGTTATGTCAAGTTCGGCATTTTTTACCTTGCCGGCCCATGGATAGACTTCCCAAAAAAGAAGCCCTTCAGGAAGCCCAAAAAACCAAAGTAAAAAAACCGAAACCTCATCTATGGAACCCCTAACATTTATGTAAAATAACCAATAGTTAACTTGAGCGCTCTATAATGGATTAAAAAATATATGTCAAGAGAAAAGATTTACTCTTTTAAACTTCCCTTAAACTCCGGCGCTCGCTTTTCCAGAAAAGCCGATGCCCCTTCTTTTGCATCCGGGCTTGTGAAACAGAGGGCAAAGGCATCGACTTCCATGCGGCAGCCTGTGCTAAGGTCAACATTCATCCCGTTGGTAATGGCCTGTTTGGCCGCCCGAACAGACACTTTCCCCCGTAATGCAATGATTTTTGCCGTCTTGACCACTTCATCCATGAGCTGCCCTTGAGAACAAACCTTGTTTGCCAGACCCATGTTTTTTGCTTGGTCAGCAGAAATCATCTTCCCGGTAAATATCAATTCTTTGGCCATGCTCTCCCCCACGAGTCTGGGCAGTCTCTGAGTGCCGCCAAAACCCGGAATAATCCCAAGCGTGATTTCCGGCAGACCGAACATGGCGTTTTCAGAAGCGTAGATAAAATCACATGCGATGGCAACCTCACATCCGCCGCCCAGTGCAAAGCCGTTTACCGCCGCAATAACCGGTATGGGCAACTCCTGGAGTTTGTTCATCAAGGAAAGTCCCATCTCGGAAAACGATTTTGCTTTGAGGGGGGTAAAGGTTAAAAATTGCTTGATGTCCGCCCCGGCGATAAAAGATTTTTCACCGGCGCCGGTTAGGATAAGCACACGGATGTCCTCATTTGCATTGATCTCATCAAGGGCGTTGGAAAACTCTTTAAGCGCTTCCTCATTCAACGCATTTAAAATTTCTGGCCTGTTAAAGGTAATGGTTGCAATCCCTTCTTTGACCTGAACAACAATATTATTATATTCCATGACTCAGACCTCCTGACCTGTATACCTGATTTCAACGTGATATGAAGATTTAGTCGTAATCTCAGACGCAATAATTTTAACGTCGAACGTCGAATGTCGAATGTTGAAGGCGCTCCTGCCCGCCATCGCGAGCCGTACTCAATGCTCTTCGTCCTTTTGTTGGCTCGCTCAGGCGAGGCGGGCGGGTCGCTTTGTCTTTATTATAAATGGTAGAATACATTATTCGATGTTCAACGTTCATCTTTTATATGCCCTCAAGGTGTGGATTCTTCATTAAAATATGTTGAATCTGAATTTACGATAGATCACTATCCCTGCAATTACCCTCCGTATCCAGACAAACCCTTTTGGCGGCTTTGTTTTAAAAATGCCGTGGGGTTTGTCTCGTTGATATACTCCCGAATACCATTGACGATGGCATCGCACATTCGATCCTGATATTTTGAATTGACTAATCTTTTGCAGTCCCTGGAATTGCTGATAAAAGACGTTTCTATCAATATGGCAGGCATCTGAGCGCCTAAGAGAACATAAAAGGGCGCCTGCTTTACGCCTTTATTTTTTATCCTGCTGTAGCTCTTTTTCAAATGTTTGCACATGCATTTCTGAACATGGACCGCCAGGCGACTCGATTCGTTGATTTTGGCATTTTGCATGAGATCGCTTAAAATTATTTGAAGGTCACTGATGTTCTTTGTTGAAGTGGCATTTTCCCTTGCGGCTACTAAAATGGCATCATTATCTGTGGCCAGATTCAGGAAATAGGTCTCAATACCATATGCCCTTCTATCCCTTGCAGCATTGGTATGAATCGATATAAACAGGTCCGCGTTTTCTGTATTTGCAATAGCTGTTCGTTCTTCAAGTGTAAGGTACCGGTCTCTATCACGGGTCATGATAACTTCACAGTCTAATTTTTCGCGAATCTTTTTGGCAAGCCGCTTCGCAACTTTCAAAACAATATTTTTTTCGTGAACACCTTTTAAATAACCAGGCGCTCCAAAATCTCGCCCCCCATGACCCGGATCGATAACAATCCGTCTTACTCCAAGAACGAGTTGCCTTGCCAGAGCGCCGGATGCAATTTTACCGGCTTTTTTATCTCTTTTCACCAACGTTCCGTTCGCCTTTTCCGTATCTCCCCAGACATCTATGACGATTCTAAAAGGGTTTTTTAAAGAGAATATCTTGTAAGTTTTAAAAGACTTGATATCAATAACTACCCTGACAATGTCCGATGTGTATTGCCCTGCACGTACGTCGCTGAGCAGATTATCATTGATGGGGATATTTTTTTTAATATCTTTACCCAGTCTGCCGTTTTTTAAGTCGATATACAGACGCTGCGGTTTATGTTTGTATGGGTCCTTTTTCAGAAGCTTGTGTGTATATAATGCTTCTCTGTCCGCGTCGATCACAACACGGGTATAGCTCGGGTTGGACCAGAACCGAAGCCCCACAACCGTAGCCACCCTGCTTTCAGCCCCTTTTACATCCTTTTTAATCGGAGTTTTAGTATAAATAGATTTCTTTATTTCCTTTGCCATGTCATCTTCCGGTAACTTGGCAAGACTTTGTTTGCGAATCACTTTTCTTGACGCGAGCTTTGGAATCCCTTTAGGAAAGAGATTACGCATGGCGTTTTCAGCCCTGTATTTGTATGCGCTTTTTGGATAACGTCTGATAATACGATTATAAAGATCGAGAGCAGCTTTTTTATCAGATTCTCTAAATGAAATCCTGTAAAGCTCCTTATAAAGCTTCCCAGACATATAAAGCCCGGCAGCAGCCCACGGACCCGAAGGATTATGCTCGTAAACTGCCTGATACTTTTCGATACACCCAAGCCAAAAACATCTGTATTTCTGTTTTTTCGGACTGTGGCGAAGGCTCTTGTAACAGGCTTCGGCCCGGTAGTATTTTTTCTTTGCAGAATCAGCAGATGACGCGCGCGGCCACATCACGGAAAGAATACAGCATGCCATCAAACAGAATAAAAATGTTTTTTTGTAATTAAATAACAACGGTTTTTGCCTTTTGCTTTAATTCGTCCAGACAGTTTAACGCGTCCAGAGGCGTCATTTTAGAAATATCAAGCTTTTGCAGCTTTTCTATAACAAATTGATCCGGCCGGGAAAAAAGATTAAGCTGCACCTGCCCCTTTGTTATACCATCGCCCGCTTCGGCCATAAACGCCGGGCGGTTCAAACTGTGTTCACCGTTTTCTATAGTGTAAAGAATCTTTTTGGCTCGTTGGATCACCCCATCGGGAATACCTGCAAGCCGTGCAACCTGTATTCCATAACTTCGATTGGTGCCGCCCTCCACAAGCTTTCTTAGGAAAATAATTTGGTCATTCCATTCCTTTACCGCAATATTGTAATTTTTTACCCGGGACTTTAAAAGAGCGAGTTCCGTGAGTTCATGGTAATGGGTGGCAAAAAGGGTTTTAACACCCCTGCCCTTTAAGTCATGCAGGTATTCCGCCACGGCCCAGGCAATGCTGAGCCCATCGAAGGTGCTGGTTCCCCGCCCGATCTCATCCATAATCACCAGGCTGCGCCGGGTTGCGCTGTTTAAAATATTGGCGGTCTCCTGCATCTCCACCATGAATGTGCTCTGTCCCTGGGACAGGTTGTCCAAGGCGCCCACCCGGGTGAATATTCGGTCCGTAATGCTCATTGAGGCCGTGGCGGCAGGTATAAATGACCCCATTTGAGCCATAATGACCATCAGCGCAACCTGGCGCAGAACCGTGGATTTCCCGGCCATGTTGGGTCCGGTGATGATCAGTATCTGATTTTCAGTATCGTCAACCCTGATGGTGTTGGGTACGAATCGCTCTCCGGTAATCATTTTTTCCACCACCGGATGACGGCCCTCTTCAAATAGAATATAGTCCTGGGTATTAAATTCCGGCCTGTGGTAATCATTTTGATCGGCGATTTCAGCCAGGCTCAGCAGACAGTCCAAATCCGCTAAAAATTGGGCAATCTGTTTAATGACCGTGTGATTCTTTACCACCTCATCTTTTATTTCATTAAATATTTCATATTCAAGCACGGCCCTTTGATCTTCGGCGTTCAACACTTTTGACTCAAATGTTTTTAACTCATCCGTGATGTAGCGTTCTGCATTCACCAAGGTCTGTTTGCGGACATAATGGAGGGGAACATCTTCTGAACGTGCTTTTGGGACCTCGATAAAATACCCGAATACCTTGTTATAGCGCACTTTGAGTGAATTGATTCCGGTGGCCTGCTTTTCCCCGGCCTCGAGTCTGGCCAGCCACTCTTTGCCGTGCCGGCTGACGGTGATCAGTTCATCGAGTTCCTGATGGTATCCTTTCTTAATGATACCACCTTCATTGATAGTATGGGGAGCATCTTCCCGGATCGACCGTTCGATCAATTCCGCCAGTTCACACAGGCCGTCTATATCCCGATCACAGATAAACAATTTCGCTTTGAGATGGGAAAGCAGAGACCAGATACCGGGCAGGCTGTTAATGGAACGCTTGAGCGCGACAAGATCCCTGGCATTGGACTGCCTCATGGCGATTTTGCTCCCGAGGCGTTCGAGATCATAAACCGATTTTAAGAGTTCCCGGATATTCTTTCGAACCTGAATGTTTTCCTTTGCTTCTTCAATCGCATCCTGTCTGGACTGAATCTTTAAAACATCCATCAGCGGATATTTGATCCACCGTTTAATCTGCCTCCCTCCCATGGCGGTAATGGTTTTGTCCATAATTTCCAAGAGGGTGCCATGTCCGGATCCTGTACAGATATTCTTGATCAGTTCAAGGTTCCGGCAGCTTAACTCGTCAACCAGAAGATAATTGCTCAGTGAATACGTTGAGATGCCGGTGAAATGCTCTACTTTCTGTCTCTGGGTTTCCCGGACGTAGAAAATAAGTGCTCCGGCCGCCCGCACACCGGTTTTTAAATGTTCACAACCAAACCCTTCAAGAGAAAGGGTGTTGAATTGATCAATAAGTCGTTCCCGTGCCCTGCTGTGTTCAAATGCACTGTCTTGTAAAAAAGTTATGGATTTTTCAGACAGTGATTTTATAATGGGTAACAGAATGGAATCATTTCTTGCAGATTCAGGGAAAATAACTTCTCTTGGCGATATGCGGAGGACCTCATCAACAATGGCATCCATATTTTCAGATTCGGTCACCCTAAAATTCCCGGTCGAAATATCCAGATAGCTCAGTCCGGCGGCACCGTTATGGTAAACAACCGCAAGGACATAATTGTCTGTCTTTTCATCGAGCAACTCATTATCGACAATCATCCCCGGGGTAACCACCCGGACCACATCTCTTTTGACCAAGCCCTTTGCCTGGGCCGGATCTTCTATTTGATCACATATGGCAACTTTGTATCCCTGGTCAATGAGGCGGGCCAGATATGTCTGCGCGGATTTATACGGAACGCCGCACATGGGAATCGGGAATTCGTCTTTCTTGTTCCGTGAAGTTAAGGTGATCTCAAGAAGCCGGGAAGCAAGCTCGGCATCCTCAAAAAACATTTCATAAAAATCTCCCATCCGGTAAAAAAGTATCGCATCAGAGTACTTTTCCTTAATGGAGAGGTACTGCTTTATCATGGGAGTCGTTTTCGAAACACTCATATGCCTAAATGGGTTCTATGGGTTGGGCCGTAGAGTCCGAAGAATCGCTTTGTAATGATTCCACCTCTTTTTTGAGTGCTGCAATTTCTTCCAATTGGGAAGTGGCTGCCGCGTTTAAATTTTTTATTGTTTTTTTGCATTTGAACCGTGCGGAAAGACTGATAAAATAGGCGATCAAAAACCCGGCCAGAAAAAAAACCAGAAAAAAGACTGCATTGGGCAGTGCCATGGTATGAAACGGTTCACCGTACAAAAGATCTATTTGAAGAACTTGTTTTGCCAACAAATACTCCTTATTTGAGAAAAAAATAATTGCAACAAAACCTATAACAATTACCCAGAGAACAATCTTAAGCTTTTTCATAGTTTTCTCCTCCAATATCAGCTGGTTATATCTAATTTGTCAAAGTGAGGCTTTAAATTATTGTAGGTGCTTATTAAATGCTCCGGAATAACACGCACGTCGGCAAAAACAGTTAACGCATTAGTATCGCCAAACCACCGGGGAACAATATGAAAATGGAGATGTTCTTCAACGCCGGCGCCCGCCACTTTCCCCAGATTAAGTCCGACATTGAACCCGTCGGGGGTCATCACTTTTTTTAATATTCCCACAGATTGTTCAACCGTTTCGAGAAGATTTCCCATTTCGCTTTTGCTGAGCTGATCCAGAGTGGAAATATGTTTGATCGGCGCCACCAGAAGATGGCCGTTAATATAAGGAAATTTATTCATAACCACAACGGTTTCCTTGCCCTTGTAAAGGGTCAGATTGTCCTGTTCCGAAAGCGCTTTACAAAATATACAGCCGTCCTCTTTATCGCCCAGAATATATTCCATGCGCCATGGAGCCCACATGGTTTTCATTATTAATCCTCCTAATTAAAAGTTTCGAAAATTTTACAACTTATTGAAACAACATTTTTATTACTGTCAACCTGTTTATGCCGTCAGAATGGAATGCTGGAATACTGGAATATTGGGAATAAAGGCAGAAATAAACCATTTGAATTGTAAAAAATTCCTTCAAACCCATCATTTTTACCCAGTGAAACTTTTTTCTATTTCACCGGGGCTATTATTCCATTTCTCCATCACTCCGACAATCTTCAATTCAAATACCCTTTTCAAGCCCAAAATTCAACCCTTTTCTATTTTAGGCGCACAACCTCCAGTTCCCCCCACATGCCGATCTCACCTCCCACAATCACAACAATCCCGACAACCCCTTTGATATTTTTACCGAAATCAATTGCAGACCCGATATGCGCTTTTGACGTTATCAGATTGCCGATGGACGTTGCAGCGGCATCGGCAAGTGAACCGGAACGAGACAACACACAGACCGCATCCGCTTTTCCGAAACTGAGCGATTGTCCCACGGTACCTGATGATGTGCATACGGATAACGGTTTTTTACCCGGATCCACCCGCAGACCCATGCCAAGACTTACCGGAGAGTTCCCTGCAAAAATACCGATGGTCACCGGGCCGTTGGTTTTAAAAAAAACGTCCCCACCGTTTTCCACAACAACCTCATTGGTATGCCCCAACAGATCGATTCCCACGTGCTCGGCAATTGCACCGGCAACCGCCGCCATGGGACCGACGCCTGCCTTTTCACCCGCTGATACCATGTGGTTTATGATAATGGGCGCCGGGCCGCTGACCCGCCACGGAGTCAACGTGGTTACAAATTCAGGATATGTTTTTATATACGCCTCAACAACCCCTCTGTGCTTGAGAATCAGTTCCCGGGTGATGTCCTCGAGGTGTTTGACCGCATGCACAAACAGATCTGTTTCCTTAACGGCCACCCTGAAACCAACCAGATTCTCTCTGCCTGTCAGATTTCGATACGATCGTTTTTTATACATCCTGAGTCAATTATCACCATCAGAAAAGATGGAAAGATCAATTAAATCACAAATTCAAGCACCAAATTACAAATAAATCCCAAATATCAAGCACCAAATCTCAAACAAATCTCAAATTCCAAACCGGTTCAACGCGATTGTTTTTTTGTTTGTGATTTTGAATTTCGGTCACGCGCAGCGCAGGCACTTGCGCCGCGTGTTGTGATTTATTTGTTTTTTGGGATTTGTTATTTGGAATTTCTACTAACTCAATCACTCCGAACAAATACCATTATTTGAATCGCATTTTCGGACGCATATTTTCCGGGCACTGTCTCAAAAAATAGTGATCCGTCATTCCGGCAATGAAATCCCTAACGATTTCCTCTTTGCAATGGCTTTTAATATAATCTTCGGACATATCTTCCAGAAAACCGTTAAAAATTACTGACGTTCGATTTTCAGTTTCAATATCATCAAGGTATTTTTCAAAAAGCATTGCAAACAATTTTTTTATAAGGCCCGTATGTTTTTTGATTTCCGGATTCATGTAAATACGCTCCAGGTTAAAATCCTTGAGCCGCTTAAGGGCGTCCGATACTTCCGGGCTGAACGCAACATAGCTGTTTTGAAAGCTGTTTTTGATAATATCGGTGACAAGGTTATAAACGATGGTCCCGTTGGTATCCCCAAGGATAGCCACGCTTTCCCTGGGAAGATCAGATCGTTTGATCATTTTGAGCCGGATGGCATCTTCTATGTCACGACCGATATAGCTAACGGTATCTGCCATGCGGACAACACATCCTTCCAGGGTCATGGGGATCAATTTAATTTCGGGATTATTCTTTTTGGCTGACATCTCTTTTTCTAATGTTTCAAATGTCTTATCTCTCTCTGGTTCAAGTGTCCGGTTATGGATTTCTCCGTCATGACAGAGAATACCGTCTAACGTCTGAAGACAAAGATTCCATCCTTTGCCTTTACATTCCACCTTGTCCAGAAAATGAACACTCTGAACGTTATGCTGAAAATACCCGATACCATTTGACCGGCAAAGTTCTGACAAAAATCTTTCGCCGTCATGTCCGAACGGGGTATGCCCAATATCGTGGCCTAGAGAGATGGCCTCAATAAGATCCTCGTTCAATCCCATATATCGACCAATGGTCCTTGCAATTTTCGATACCAGTTGAACATGGAGTACCCGGTGGGTAATATGATCATTGTGTATCAGATAAAAGACCTGGGTCTTGTCGATATATCGCGTGTAGGCCCGTGAATGCAGAATCCGATCCGCATCCACAGAAAATATCTGGCGGAACCCTTTTTCTGAAGGCACATCATGAACCCGTCGCACGCCTTGAGTACTCAGCGTTGCAATGGGAGATAACATTTCACTTTCCCGCTGTCTTAAGGCTACGCGGAGCATATCAAGGTTTTTGTCTTTAAATCTGACCATTATCTATCATGCGCTCCATAAGTTTAAGGTAATCTATCCCCGCCTTTCTGAATCCTTCTTTACCGAATTTCATATTGGCTTCAAGAACATACAGACTTTTATCATGCTCAATGATATCGATTCCCACATCGTCCCACCGGCATCTTCGGGCGGTATCAAGGGAAAGATTAAGAACGTTTTTAGGAACGGGATCAAGACTGATGGTTGCACCCGCGGCAACATTACTTCTAAATTCACCCGCAGGTGAAATGCGCCAGTAGGCGTGAACCACCCGATCTCCTATAATAACCACCCGTATATCCCGGTCGGACGGCAGATATTCCTGAATATAGGCAACCTTCGACAGTTTGATATAGTCATCAAGGTCTTTTTGACTCCGGATAAGGTAAACCCCCCTTCCCATGGCCGATCCCCTTGGAATCTTGGCGATAAAAGGAAATTTAAAATGATCGCAAATAGAGTCTTTTTGGCGGTTTCCATAAAACACCCGAGTCCTGGGATGAGGTATCTCCAGAAGATTAAACAAAGCGGTCTGTTTGATCTTATCCTGAACACACTTATAATTATGGTAACTGGGAAACGTTTTTTTCCCCATGGCATCCAACAGTTCGGCATAAAATGTGGTGGGATAGTATATTTTTTCGGCATTTCGAATAAGATCCGCTTCCGCAGCACTATAATCGGAAAAATTAGGTCGAACTCCCAAGGTTACAACATTTTTACATTTTTTAAGCCGTGCTTCAAGGGCAATAACTTTTTTACCGGTTATCATAACGGTCAAACAACCTCATGATGATATCGTGGCTCCGTTGGGTATGACTCCCCGGCCAGAATATTCGCCGGCATCGGCCACAGATCTGAAAAATATCGCGGGTTTGCCAGATAAAGTCTGGCACACTCCCTCGCACAGAACCCTTGTCCACGGGTTGGATTCGGATGTTGCACCGGATACATCGTGAAAACGGATGCGTATCCGTATAAATAATGCCCAGCGTGTCAATCACCTGTCTGAGCTGCTCAAAGGGATTGTTGGACGTGATAAAAATACACTCCTGCAGTAATTTGCCGTCCCGGACACGCTCGGTGCGGGTGAGCAGAATACGGTTTTTCCTTCCCGAATCCATGTTTTTTTTCGTTGAAACCACGGGATCGTAAGAGGTATCAAAGCCAAGAATCCTCAGCCATTTTGCCAGCTTGCCCAGCGTCGGCTCCGCAGCAAAGCATATTTCACTCTTGCTGTTCATTTGTCACTGACACCCGTAATCTGGGATGATTAAAATTGCCCATAATATGGCTTTAAAAATATCCCATATTTATTCCTTCCCGTATACCTGGTTTCAGGTTTCAGGTGTCAGGTGCCAATTCCTTTGTTCATCATTCCTGACACCTGAACCCCCTTTTTTCTACTCCGGCGGCGTCAACACAAACAGTAACGGAGAAACCGAAACACCGGCCCAGTATCTGTCTACATCAAGCTGAAAACCGGAACCGTCATCGGTTGTAAGCACCAGACGGGAAGGGACCCGGTATCCCTCTATATCCTGCATGGTTTTAAATTCCGCACGATATTTTAGATCGCCGGTTAAATAAAAAATTTCCACCTTATGCACCTGTTTTCTGCTCACATCAAGGTATATCTTCTGACAGGTGTTCCCCCATCCTTTTTTTAGAACCAGGATATATCCATGCTCAGGTTCGCAAGGCTCCTCTTGATTCGATTTCGCATTGCGGCATGAGGAACTATCGGACATGGGACCGGGAGAACCATCATTTCTTAGAACAGCTGCAGAATCATAATTATCAACAGAAACGCGGCCGG
>CAZKDT010000017.1:0-16998 GCA_964551515.1 uncultured Desulfobacteraceae bacterium
CTTGCCAGGCGTATCGGGGAAATCATAAGTGGTCAAAAGCAGTTGTTTCCGCCAGTTTCTGATTTGGAAGATGCAGCACAGCGTTATGCGGCGCTAATCATCCAGTCCAGAAACCGGGCAGGCGGAATTGACAGCGATGACACTTCTTCTTCGGACTATTGCAATGTAGACATAAGTACGTTGGAATTTATGAGGCTTTGCAGCAGTTGTAACTGAACAAAAAGTTGCAGGAATTGGGGTTGAATAAGCGCCAGCTATGCACGGCAATAGGCACGGTGATTGGTCGTATGATCGAGCCCGGCAGCGAACTTTCTACCCATTACTGGTTGCAGCATCATACCGGTCTTGGCGAACTTATTGAATATGATTATGAAAGTATGAAGTTGACGAGAATGTATCAGATATCAGATATACTTTTAAAGCATAAATAAGAACTGGAACAACATCTTTATGAACGTCAACGTTCTATATTTCAATTCGAGGAAACCATTACTTTATATGATTTGACCAATACATATTTTGAAGGCAGCGGCAAGTACAATGATTTGGCTGCTAATGGACATTCCAAGGAAAAGCGAACAGATTGTCCTCTAGTTACGCTGGGTCTGGTACTGGACAGAAGTGGTTTTCCTATACGAAGCAAAGTATTTGCAGGTAATGCCAGTGAACCGCATACTCTTGCAAAGATGATCAAGGGGCTTAAGAGATCACCGCTTAAGCATGCTGAAAGCACAGAGCGGCAACAACTTTTTAAACAAGGAAAACCGACAATAGTAATGGATACCGGTATTGCTACCGATCACGGATGGCAAAAGCTTTGGCTATCCACCGTTGTATTCGCGGCCAGTTACTGCCGGTGTGACGAACAATATCTGCGATATTGCTTCCTTGCTCGTACATTTTAAGAATATATGTCAACATGCATAAAGATGCCCGGATTATTGGCAAAAGAGCATGGGGGAGGATTGAAAATGTTTTACACGGACATAAATCATTGTCAAATCGAAAGCGCTGGATATTTATCAATTCATCATTAAACAGATATCGGCTGTAAAAGCCCCATTTTATATATGCATGGCTGTTCCCGCAGTGGGGACAACAAACAAACATTATACAATTTTTTCTTGTAATTTCTGATAAAATAGTTATCAATTAATTCCATTGGGACATGTGTTATTTTTCCTCTTTTTTGAAATTTGCGTTTCTATGAGGGTTATAACACATGCCCCCCCTTATTCCCCTGAAAAATTTCACTTGGGCAAACGTGCGTGGGATTTTAGGCTGGATTTTTGGGATATTATCGTGACTCTCTACAAATGGGTGGATCAGGAAGTGGTTGTGGACGGAAAACTGGTAACAAACAGGATGCCGGATGATCTTCCGGCATTTATGAAAGCCGTAATCGATTTACTACAATAGATTGAGACCTTTGAAAACGCCCCTCTTTGCCTGCCTTATAAAGCTCCCCGTGGAAATACCAGGACATGCCGGGAGATGGTTCTGTGGGGTACCTCCTGTCAAAAATCGAGCCATAACTCTATCATTGGCCCACGCTCACCTATCATCACCATATGACATTTAAAGACATAGAAGTTTTGCTGAGAGAAGATGGTAAGCCATAGCTGATGTCTTCAGTATAATCCAGCCTGCTTGAAACACAACTTTTTTCCGCCACCATTTGTAAGTCCTGAATTGCGCTAAGTAACGGACAATCTTTTGCACAATCTTTTTTCGGTAGATCTTTCTTGGGACAATTTTTACAGGGTGAAGAAATCATAATTCCTCCTTTAACCAATTATTTTATGGGTATATTATTTATTTCTTCCAAAAGCTCATCCATATCAAAAGGCTTGTTGATAAATCCGTTACAGCGATGATGCATGGCTTCAATCACAACATCTTTATCGCCGTATGCCGTCATTATTATTACCGGTATAGTTTTATTGTTTTCACGAATTTTTTGCAGAAGCTCCATTCCGTTCATTTCAGGCATGGCATAGTCTGTTAAAACAATATCAATGTTATTGTTCTTGACAAAATGGTCCAGAGCTTCTTTGGCACTAATTGCTTCAACAACCTGGTATCCCCTGCTTCTAAACCCTCTTTTCAGTGTTTTAAGCTGTACTCTTTTGTCATCAACAACAAGGATGGTTTTCATTACCTGTCTTTCCTTACAAACATTAATAGGCAATCCTTTAATTACCGTCTGCGCATATATTTTTTTGCAACTTCGGTACAAAAAGCCCGTCTTTGCAGGAACTTGCCTTATGAATAGCTTCGGCGACCAGTTCCTTGCCCGTGCCGGTTTCACCGAAAATATTAACAGGATAATCGTATTCGGCAACATTGATAATTTGCCAAAAAACCTCGATCATTTTTCTGTTCCTACCGATAATGTTTGAAAAATTAACCGGTCGTTTATCCCCTGTTTTGCGGTTGCATGGATCCGAAATATCCCTGAATGATATAATCTCTCCAGGTGTGTTTCGTTGATTACCGTGCTTTTTTAGGATATCAGCTTTCATATCTTGGGGGTTAAAAATCACTTCAGAAGCCAGGATATAGGCGCCCCTCCATCGGCTGCTTATATACTGTTTACAGGTTTTGTTTGCATTATCCATGGAAACTCTTCCCCATATATTATTTTGATCTGTAATTTCATTTGTCGGCAATGAATTCGCTCGGAAGTTAATACCCTGAATACTGTTTTTGAAACGGAACGTTATTCTATCAATTATACAGTTGTTTTACATTAACGACCAGTAACGACTTTTTTTAATTTAGAGCATATAGAGCATAAAGCATGCCGACAGGAAAGAATGAGAAACGAAAGGCAATAAACACTGAATAATCAAAAGGATAGAGTGATAGAATTTCCTCTGGAGAAATGTCCGAACTGGTCGAGGCAGGGAGTCCATGTATGAAGAGTATGCAAAAAATGCACATATAGATGCAATATCACCTGTATAATCAAGTAATTATTTTCAAACTATTCAAAAATTGATAATCATTATTTGAACGATTGATGACTGCAACATTCATACTGTAACAACATTTTTGAGTGAACCCTTACTCAGGTGTAAATCAAGTCGTTGTTTGCTAAAATTGCCATGGGCATTTGGTTTCAGGTGTCAGGTTTCAGGTGTCAGGAAGCAAGCAGCCCTGAAGGAACGATTCATCATTTACGCCATACACTGCCGATTTCTCAGCTAACTGCCGGCGGCGTTCTCGCTCTGGGACTTTCCGCTTCAATGTTTTCTCCAATCCATTCAACAACAGACCTCAATGTGTTATAATTGACACAACTTTTTATAGACCTCAAGATCCTCCACGTCCATATAATTGCTATGGGTCACCTCGTTTTCTCCTTAATCCTGAAACCTGAAACCTGAAACCTGACCCCTGACATCAGAGCCACGGTTTGTCAATATGCAATGATAAGCGTTTACCAACGGTCTTAATTTACACCCTGGTAGCACTAAGATTATTATATTAATTCTTGTCTTACTCCTTAACACGCTCCACATAAGCCCCGGTTCTGGTGTCAATCCTGACAAGTTCATCCTCATCAACAAATGGAGGAACCTGAACCACATAACCTGTCTCAAGTGTTGCAGGCTTTGTGCTACCGGTAGCCGTATCCCCTTTTGCCCAAAGTTCGGCCTGGACAATTCTTAAATCGACAAAATTGGGCAATGTAATACCGATAGGTCTTCCCTGAAAAAAAAGGACATTGCAAACTGTGTTTTCCTTTAAAAAATCAATGGAATCGCCAATCTGATCATTGGTTAGAAACTCCTGGGCATAAGTAGATGTGTTCATGAAACAGTACTGCTCTCCATCTGAATACAGATATTCCATTTCGTGCTCTTCGAGGTTTGCTTCGTTAAATTTATCACCGGATCTAAATGTTCGATCGAACTGGGAACCGGTCAGCATATTCTTTAGTTTGCATTTATAAAGGGCCTGTCCCTTTCCTGGTTTGACAAATTCAAATTGTACAACAACATATGGATCTCCATCAATTTCGATTTTAAGACCTTTTCTCAAATCACTGCTTTCATACATAAATTACAACCCCTTTGTTAATTCGTTGGTAACATCTCAATAAATTATGGATTCGGGTCAATATGATCATTTATTACACCAGTTACATTAGTTGGATACAGATTTTCACGGAAATACACAGTGATAAGTTTTTTATAAGTCTTATTATCCTGCCGATCATGTGTAAATCAAGACTGTTGTTTGCTAAGATTGCCATGGCTATTTGGTTTCAGGTTTCAGGTGTCAGGAAGCATGTTCAGTTTTTTATAGACCTCAAGATCCTACATGTCCATATAATTGCTATTGGTCACCTCGTTTTCCCCTTAATCCTGAAACCTGACATCTGACATTTAAATAAAGGTTTCGGAGCCACGGTTTGTCAATATGCAAGGATAAGCGTTTACCAACGGTCTTAACTTACACCCCTGTCGATCTGTGTTTATTTGTGCCCAATAGCCCTTTCCGCCCTGCGTACCTCATCAACAAATCGTTTTACTTTGCCAAAGTCCTTTTTGAACCTGATGGAACGTCCCTTTGAATCCACAGCATTAGTTCCTGTGCAACTGTCAACTCCTGCAGGAAAAACACGCATTATTCCATTAAACACATTTTCTGGTGTGATACCACCTGCAAGTACAACCGGGATATGTATTGACTCAACCAGCTTTGCAGCAACATCCCAATCGCATATCTGGCCGGTTATTCCAACAAAACCTTTAACAGGTTGCCGATCAAAACAAGGTCCTGATTCCTTGACAAGAAGGGTGTCTGTTAAAAAATAGTCGCTTACCGGTTCGAACAGCTTTGCCAGTTCAATTGCATCCGAATCTTCCGTTATTCCGGGCTGAAATATTGGAATAGATCGCATGATCTTGATCTCAGTAAATCTTTCCTTAACTTTTCTCTGTAATAAAATAAGTTCTTCACAGGTTTCGCAACCATTCTTTTGCAATGATATTGCTTCACAAAAATGGACTATATCCGGTTTATAATAATCGAGCGCAGTGAGTATTTCATCGAGGTCGCCGAAAAGAGGTATCAAGCTGCTACAAGCTTCTGCACTATCAACAAATCTGATTGTTTCCCTGATCAAAGGAATTTTCCAGGATTCTTGCGAAACAATAACACTGCCGATATTATCCACTCCCAAAGCTATTAATTTCTCAGCATCAGAAGGTGTCTGCACCTCATAAATTTGGGTAATAATTTTATTCATCGGTTTTTGGACTCAAATATAGAAGTTGACATTTTTAGCCGTTTTTAACATATTTAACATGTTTTCGCAAATTGTTTGAAAAAGGAAATTTATGATACTGATTATAGATTTTGGTTCGCAATATAACCAGCTTATCGCCCGCCGTGTTCGGGAATTTCATGTATACTGTCAGATCGATCCACCGAGTATCGATATTGCCTCTATTAAAAACCTGAAACCCAAAGGGATTATTCTTTCAGGAGGACCTTCCAGCATTTATGAAAAAAACAGCCCAAAATGCGATGAATCGATTTTTAATCTCGGGATTCCTGTTCTTGGAATCTGCTATGGCATGCAGTTTATGATCAACGCTCTCGGTGGAACTGTAAAAAGAGCCCTAAAGCGTGAATACGGCTTTGCAGAGCTTATAATAAAAGAACAGGTTGGAATTTTTAATGGTGTGGACAAAATAACAAAGAGTTGGATGAGCCATGGTGATTCAACGGAAAAATTGCCGCGCGGTTTTAGAATAACCGCTTCAACTGAAAACACAAAAATAGCTGCAACGGCCCATATTAAAAAAAAACTCTACGGATTCCAGTTCCACCCTGAAGTCCATCATACATACAAGGGCAAAGTAATGCTTCGCAACTTCCTTTTTGACGTGTGCGGTTGTAAACATACATGGACGATGAAATCCTTTGCCAAAGATTCGGTTGCTCAACTAAAGGAAACCATAGGAGATAAAAAAGTCATTCTGGGTTTAAGCGGCGGAGTCGACTCTTCTGTCACGGCATTACTGATTCACATGGCTATTGGGAATAATCTTACGTGTATATTCGTGGATAACGGCCTTCTTAGAAAAGATGAAGCCGAAAAACTCAAAAAAGTATTAAAACAACATCTTAGAATCAACATCCGGTTTGTAAGCGCTAAAATGAAATTTTTAAAAGCCCTCTCCAAAGTAGCCGACCCGGAAAAAAAGAGAAAAATTATCGGCAAAATCTTTATGAATGTCTTTGAAGCTGAAGCCAGAAAGATCAAAGGCGCTGATTTTTTAGCCCAGGGAACACTCTACCCGGATATCATTGAATCTCAATCTGCCTTTGGTGGCCCTACATCGATCATTAAATCACATCACAATGTTGGCGGGCTTCCAAAAAACATGAAATTAAAGCTTGTGGAACCCTTAAAGTACTTGTTTAAGGATGAAGTTCGCCTTCTGGGAAAAGAATTGGGGCTTGATGAAAACCTAATATGGCGTCAACCTTTTCCAGGACCGGGCCTTGCCATTAGAATTATCGGAAAAATTACTAAAAGGCGCCTTTCAATATTAAGAGATGTCGATTATATTTTGCTTGATGAAATAAGAGACAGCGGATATTATAAAAAATTATGGCAGTCCTTCGCCGTCCTTCTGCCTATAAAAAGTGTGGGTGTTATGGGAGACAGTCGAACATATGAAAACATTGTGGCCATACGGGCGGTAACAAGCAAAGATGCAATGACAGCGGATTGGGCCAGGCTGCCTCACAAACTTTTAGGTAAAATATCAAACCGAATAATCAATGAAGTAACCGGCGTAAACAGGGTCGTTTACGATATAAGTTCCAAACCGCCAAGTACAATCGAGTGGGAATAGATAAAATGTCAGAAAATGAGGATTCCAGATTTAAAATTCGTATAGATGACGAGAAACCTGATTTCCAACCTCAAGAAGAAATCGATGACTTTCAGGCTGAAAAGTTAAACAAGCGTATCACCCGCATTTCTATTCTCATCCCATGCTTAATATTTATTATAATTCTTGCTGCTTATTTGGATTTAAAAAAAAATATATCCCTAACGGACAGTGCAGGAAACATGGGAGTTAAGGCTCTTTCTAAAGAACTCGAATCAAGATTTTCATCCCTTTCCGTTCGACATGCTAATCTTGAAGATGCACTAAAAAAAAGGGTTGAGGGAATTGAAAAGAGCGCCGCTTCCGTACAGGCAAATCTGAACGAAGCAACCACCGCCATAAAGTATATCAGATCTGCCAGAGAAGCAGACAATAAAAAAATTGAAAGCGCCATAACAACTATCGAAAAAAGACTAACTTCTTTTCCTGATGATCTGGAAAATTTAGCATCAGATCTAAAAAATATTGACCAAACGTTGAATAAAAAATTGGAAAACCTTTCTCAAACTATCGGAAACGTCAAAAATGATCTGATAAATATCAGTTCCGAGATTAACTTCCTTAAATCCGTCAAAGTTGACCAAAAAGCTGTTCACATATTGCTGAAAAACCAACAACAAGTCTACCAACTCGCTCTGCAGAAAACAACAAGCAATCTCGAAGATAGAATAAAATCTATCGAAAAAAAGTTAAAAAAATTAGAAAAGCTTAGAGAGTTATCTAAAAACTAAAGATGGACATTGAATCCTTGAATCAGATCCTCGCTAATGTTGCCTCAGGTAAAATGTCTATTGAAGATGCCGCTCAAAAACTGAAGCACCTGTCATTTGAGGATTTAGACTATGCGCATATAGATCATCACCGCTCACTGCGCAAGGGCTTTCCTGAAGTTATCTTTGGGCAGGGGAAGACTGCCGAACAGATAACCGGTATAATGGAAAAAATGCTGCTCCAGGAAAAAATCGTTCTTGTTACTCGCATAGACGCCTTTCATGCTGATCAAGTCATTTCACATTTCCCTGAGGCCGTATATCACCGAGATGCAAAAATGGTTGTCTGGAAAAAACATGAAATCCCAGTGCAGGGCAAAGGAACCATAGTAATTATTTCAGCCGGAACATCAGATATACCGATAGCAAGAGAAGCATTTATTACGGCGCAGGCAATGGGAAACCATGTGAAATATGTTTTCGATGTCGGGATTGCCGGTATTCATAGGTTGTTTAACCATAAAAAATTGATCGACCAGGCTTCGGTTCTTGTTGTGGTTGCAGGAATGGAAGGTGCGCTTCCCAGCGTGGTTGCAGGAATGGTCAACAAACCGGTTATAGCAGTACCCACAAGCATAGGCTATGGTGTCAATCTTGGCGGCTTGACAGCTCTTTTTGCCATGTTAAACAGCTGCAGTTCAAATGTTGCTGTTGTAAATATCGATAACGGATTTGGGGCCGGGTATATGGCTTCTATCATAAATAGAGTATAACCTAAATTCCGTATTAGATTTCAAAAAAAGTTACCCTCCGGGAGCCTGGTCTCAACCGGAGCTGCTGCCTTATCCATCGATTGCAGTTTTTATAATACAACTGCATGATTGATGCCTTGTATATCCGGTAGATACAAGGCGTGCAGAATTTTGGTATAAGATATAAAAAAAGGGAATTTTTATGAGCACAAATGAAAAATTCTGGATAGGATTTGGCGATATTCATGAAGATATTTCACTTGTTGATGAAATTCCAGATCTTACCCATGCAGACGGTGTTATAATCAGTGGGGATATAACCAACAGGGGGGGGATACGCAAAGCAAGTGAACTGCTGAAAGTTGTTTTTAATATAAATCCAAATATCTACGCTCAGATAGGTAATATGGATCGGCCTGAAATTACCTCTTATCTGTACAATAAGGGATGGAATATTCACGCAGAGGGTAAACAAATAACCAAAGATGTCGGTATTATGGGTGTGGGATATTCCACACCAACTCCTTTTATGACCCCTTCCGAGGTTCCCGACATCAGGCTGGCACAGTGGTTGAATCAAGGTTATGAGCAAGTAAAACACTTACCGAAGCTTATTCTCGTGGCACATGATCCGCCCTTTGGGTCAAAAGCAGCAGATCTGCCTTTCGGAAAAAATGTGGGTAACAGGTCAGTACTGGAATTTATCCAGCGTGTTCAGCCGGATATCTGTCTGACAGGTCATATCCACGAAGCAAAATCCGTAGATTTTATCGGCAAAACAAAGGTGTTGAATCCGGGTATGCTATGCATGGGCGGTTATGTGCTTATCAGACTGAAAGGAGATAAATTGGAAGCCAATCTCATGGACATATAATGAACATCAGAAATTTTGGACTTTACTGCTTATAACCAATGGTTCGCAAAAATTCCTTCCGTTCCTTAATATCGTCTTGGGTTTCAATCCCTTTTGAACTAAACCCATCAATCACACCCAAAATTCCTCTTCCTTGTTCTGTTTCTACAACAAGAACTTCCACAGGATTTGCTGTTGCACAGATGATTCTGCAAACTTCAGGAACGTTTTTAATTGCATTCAAGACATTGACGGGAAACATGTTTTTCATAAAGATGATGAAACTGTGGCCCGCCGATATGTTGTAGGCATTTTTCTTTGCCAATTCAATTAAATCATTATCTGTGCCGGTATATCGCACAAGACACGGCCCGGAAGATTCACAAAATGCCAGACCAAATTTTCCTCCCGGTACGGTATTGACTATCGCCTCGTACACATCTTCCACCGTCTTGATAAAGTGGGAATGCCCTAAAATCATATTCAAATCATCTGTTTTTTCAATCTTGACCGTCTTGATTTCCATCAGTCCTCCGATGTTAAAAAAATGTTAATAACTCAACACATAGAACTCAGGCAGGGTCATTCGGTTCTGCCTTTTTATTTTTATTGCCCACATGTTATGTTTTCAGCAAGTGATAAATGTGATAATTCTTTCCTTACACTTTAAATCTAATCCATCCCACCAGCGGGGTGTAAATCAAGGCTGTTGTTTGCTAAGATTGCCATGGCTATTTGGTTTCAGGTGTCAGCGCCTCTGTTCATCATTCCTGACACCTGACACCTGACACCTAAAAAAAGCTTCGCAGCCACGGTTTGTCAATATGCAAGGATAAGCGTTTACCAACGGTCTTAATTTACACCCTCCATTGTTTAGTGGCGGGTTGCTGGTTTCAAGATACTTTAGGCCTTCAGCTTTGAGCCAACAGCCGCAAATATTTTGTTCATCTTCCGATTCCAATATATTTAAATCCAAAATCTCTCAACTCTTTTGGGTTATAGATGTTTCTACCATCAACGATTATGGGATTTCTTAAAAGGATCTTTACCGCCCGCATATCAAGGTTCCTGAATTCATTCCATTCGGTGGCAACAATCAATGCATCACAATCGCGGATTGTTTCGTAAGGATTTTCAAAGAACTCGACGTTGTTTAAAACATTTTTAGCGTTCTCAATTGCAACCGGATCACATGCATGAATTCTTGCACCCAGATTCTGCAATTCTTCTATGATTTTTATTGAAGGCGCTTCTCTTATATCGTCCGTTTTCGGCTTGAACGAAATGCCCCAAACAGCTATAGAACTATCCTTAATTTTTAATACTGATTTCAGCTTTTTTACTATAATACTTTTCTGTTTTTCATTTATCCTGTTTATAGCTTCAAACAGATCAAAATCACAATTGTGCTGTCTAAGTGTGGAAATAAGCGCCTTAATATCCTTGGGAAAACAGCTGCCTCCATAACCAATGCCTGCCTGCAAAAACCTGGACCCGATCCTGTCATCAAGCCCCACACCTTTTGCAACCTCTTTGATGTCTGCGCCTGTTTTTTCACAAAGATAAGAAAGCTGGTTCATAAAGCTGATACGGGCCGCCAGCATTGCATTGCTTGCATATTTAATAATCTCCGCACTCCTTATGTCTGTAATCATTATCGGCCTGTCTGTTCTTGCTCTTGACCGGTATAAAGAAGACAAAAATTCTTCTGCTTTTTTGCTGGCCGTCCCGATTATAATCCTGTCAGGATTTTCGAAATCTTTTACAGCAGCGCCTTCCCTCAGAAATTCAGGGTTTGAAACAACATCAAATTTAATCTCTTTTTGCTGATTTTCTTTGATTATCTTTTCTACAAGATCAGCTGTTCCCACAGGCACCGTACTTTTGTTAACAACAATTTTGTATTCATCCATATATTGACCTATGGCTTTTGCAACTTCCCTTACCGCCGTTAGGTCCGCTTCGTGATGCTCATTGGTCGGCGTGTTTACGCAGATAAAAATTATTTCAGATTCCTGAACTGCTTTTTTAGCATCTGTCGTAAACTTTAACCTTCCTGTTTTAAGATTTCTTTTATATATCTCTTCCAAACCTGGTTCATATATAGGGATTCCTCCGTCTTCCAGCAAATCTATTTTTGCCCTGTCAATATCAAAGCAGATTACGTCATTACCAAGGTTTGCAAACCCGGTTCCGGTTACAAGGCCAACGTATCCTGTTCCCGCGATTGTTAGTTTCATTTAGACTCCTTCAAAAAATTATTTGCCACAAAGCCACGAAGACACCAAAGATTATAATATAATTCTTTTGATGCCATTTTTAATAATTGGCACGTTAAAATTGATTAAAAAACCAAGGCGTTTGCCAGTTAATTTTAAATGACTAATTATTTGCGCTTCCCATACAGGATTCATCTGATCAACAGCCTTCAATTCACAAATAACAAGATCTTCCACTAGAACATCTAGGCATAGCCCCTCATCAAAGGTCATCCCATCATAGACAATCGGAATATCAATTTGCCTTTTATTTTTTAACCCTCGTTTGGATAGCTCATGACAGAAACAAACTTCATACACTTTTTCAAGCAAACCCGGTCCTAATATCTTATGTACGGTATATGCCGCATCTACAATTTTCTTGGCAATAGATTCTTCTCTTTTTGATAACGGTTTATAATTCATAGCCTTTTTTGTGCCTTTTTTTCTTAGTGACTTAGTGTCTTGGTGGCGACAAGAAAAGTATTTGTAGAGCTGCTACTCATAACCATAATACTCCTTGAACCATTCCACAAAACGTCTGACACCTGCATCAATGGAAGTGCTGGGCTTAAAACCGATATCTTTAGTCAAATCATCAATATCAGCATATGTTGCAATAACGTCTCCGGATTGAAGGTCAAGAAATTCTTTTTTTGCCTCGTGGCCTAATACTTTCTCGATTACTGCTATAAATTCCATCAGTTCAACCGGATTATTATTCCCTATATTATAAATTTTATATCTGGCATATGATGTTCCGGGATCCGGGTTATCTCCGTTCCATGATGGGTTCTGCTCGGGAAGCCGGCCCATAATTCTTACAACCCCTTCTATTATATCGTCGATATAGGTAAAATCCCGTCGCATTTTGCCGTGATTGAATACTTGGATAGGCTTTTGTTCCAATATAGCCCTGGTAAAGAGAAAAAGAGCCATATCCGGACGTCCCCATGGACCGTAAACCGTAAAAAATCTAAGACCCGTGCATGCAAGCCCGAACAGATGGCTGTAAGTATGAGCCATGAGTTCATTGGCTTTTTTTGAAGCAGCATACAATGACACGGGATGATCGACATTGTGATGAACTGAAAAAGGCATCTTTGTATTGGCACCGTAAACAGAGCTGGAAGAAGCAAAAACCAGATGCCTGACATCATTGTATCTGCAACATTCAAGTAGATTGACAAAACCTACAATGTTCGCGTCCACATAGGCCATGGGATTTTCTAATGAATACCTGACACCAGCCTGAGCAGCAAGGTTTACAACAACATCAAATTGACTACTTTTAAAAATCTTCTCCAAAGCCATTTTGTCAGAAATGTCTATTTTAAAAAAAGAAAAGTTTTCAAAAGGGGTCAGTCTTTCAAGACGGGATGTTTTAAGACTGACATCATAATACGGATTCAGATTATCTATCCCCGTAATAGTGCAGCCATCTTTTAAAAGGCGCAAAGAGAGATGATATCCGATAAAACCGGCGGCGCCGGTGACCAATACATTGTTAAATTTAAATTTCATTTTTTAAATTTTACTGCACTGAAAGCGGATTATACAACTTTAGATCACTTCAAACTTTAGGCATTTTTGCATCTGTGTCCAATTTCGAGTGCTCAATTTTTATTCATATACCATTCAAACGTTTCTTCAAGGCCTTTTTCAAATGAATATTCCGGCTCAAACCCAAGGGCTTTAGCGGCACAGTCAATATCCGCAACAGACTCAATGATGTCTCCGGCCCTTGACGGTTTATATTCAGCTTCAATTTCAAAGCCGGCCATGCGACTGATCATCTTCCATAACTTGTTAATACGGACAAATCTTCCGGTGCCCACGTTGAATATTTTTCCACTTGCTTTATCTATATTTGCAGCCAGCAAATTAAACCTGACTACATCTTTTACAAATATGAAATCTCTGTACTGATTTCCATCACCGTATATGATTGGAGGTTCTTGAGAAGAAGCTCTGGTCATAAAAATTGATATTACCCCGGAATAAGGTGACGACGGATCCTGCCTTGGCCCGTAAACATTAAAATAGCGGAGACTAACTGTTTCAAGCCCGTATAGATCAAGGTAAAGACGGGCATAAAACTCTCCGAAGAGTTTTTGAATAGCATACGGGCTCTGTGGTTTTGGATTCATATTTTCATGCTTTGGTATAGCCGGATCATCACCATAAACCGCACATGAGCTGGCAAGAACAACTCGCTTTACATGATTCTTTCGAGCAGCTTCAAGAACAAAAAGCGTTCCCATCTGGTTTACCATAGCAGAATCAACAGGGTTATCAACAGTCTGAGGCACAGAAACTACGGCCGCCTGGTGAAATATAATATCACAATCTTTTGCTGCTTTTTCTAATGTTTCCTGATCCCGTACATCGCCTTTATAAAATGTAATATGCTCTTTGAGTTGATTCAGGTTGGAAAGATGGCCTGTTGAAAGATCATCAAGCACCGTCACTTCACATCCTTCCGACAGTAAACCCTCAACAAGGTGAGATCCGATAAACCCTGCTCCACCGGTTACCAGCGCTTTTTTAAACTTTAATTTCATACCAGAACTTTGTAAAACGCCCCTTTTTACCCTATTGTTATGTTGAATAAAACCGCTTCACGGAACTAAATGATATTCCTCTATTTAATTCCCGTCAAGAGGAATTTTACAACAACTAAACTTTCCATTTTCTCTCTGGGCCGTAGACTTTATGCTACGGGCTGGAAGCGAAACCGGAGGCCCAGAACCCAATATCCCAGTGTTCCAATATTCTAACATTCCCTCTGCGGCGTAGGCCCTACGTACGGGTCGGAGCCCAATTGTGAGGGAAGCGAACTAAATTGTTTCACAAATGTTTTTGTTGAAAAACATTTCGTTTTAATGGTAGATTTGATTAATGCCTTTCGAAAGCGGGACTCACTTAAAATATTTCCGTGGAGGTCAAACAATGGGCCGTTTGAAATCTTTTTTTATTCTTTATCTTTTTGTATTCACTATGTTGTATGGTTGCTCATCAAATGAGGAAAAGAAAGTCTCTTATCTTGAAAAAGGGAAGTCCTATTTTGAAAAAGGAGAATACAAAAGCGCGGAATTTGAATTCAAAAATGCGATACAAATAGATCCTGAATATATCGAGGCTTATAAAAAGCTTGGCCAAACCCTTCTTAATCTCGGAAATCTTCAAGAAGCTTTTATGGCATATTCAATGGTTGCAAAGCTTGAGCCGGAAAACTCCAATGCTCAGCTTAAATTATCCACTTTCTATTTATTAGGAGAAAAGTTAAAAAAGTCCCGGGAAAAAGTTGATGTGGTTTTAAGTAAAGAGCCAAACAATATAGAAGCGCTATACCTGCTTGCCAGTATTCTTGAACTGGAAAAAAAGCAGAATGAGGCTGTATCTGTATTTGAAAAAATTATTAAACTCAACAACAAGGAATCCCGTGCCTATCTGGATCTCTCCCGTATACTGGTACGTCAGGGAAAGTTTTCAGAAGCCGAAAAGATTCTTAAAAAAGCAGTCGACATCAATCCTAAAGCTGCAAACCCACATCTTGCCCTTTTCAGTTTCTACGAAAGTATCAAAGAGTATGGCCGTGCGGAAGCCGAGATAAAGAAAGCCATCGACTTAAACCCAAAAAATTCAGATCTGTTTATTGATCTCGGCAATTTTTACTTCAGACATAACCGCCTGGACAAGGCTGAAGCAACCTATCTGAAAGCCGTTGTGATCGACCCCAAAAACATAAAACCCTATATGATTACCGCAAGATTTTATGATGCTGTAGGCAGTAAAGATAAGACGTTAGCTATGTACAATAAGGCTCTTGACCTTCAGCCTGAAGATTTTCGTATAATGGACTCAATCGCAAGGTTCTATGTCAAGAATAAAAATGTTGGGGATGCTGAAAAATATATCACCGACATTTTAAAACAAAGACCCAAATATTTTCCGACCAGAATGTTAAAAGGCGAATTCTTTGCCTATCAGCGAAAGTTTGACGAAGCTATCCCATTATTTGATCAGCTAATAGAGGAAGAGCCAGGGTATGCCCGCGTCTATTACTTTAAGGGTGTATCACACTTGGGAAAGGGTGAATCCAGGCTGGCGAAGACAGCCCTTGCCAAAGCTATTGAATTAAACCCCAGGTTATTAAAAGCAAAACTCCTATTGGCCGAAATTTATCTGGGCGAACGCGATTTTAATCTGGCTATGAAAGAAAGCCGGGAAGTTCTTGAAATCACACCTGAAAGTTTCCAGGCAAAAATGATTTTAGGAAATGTCTACATGTATAAGAGAAAATTTAAGGCCGCAAAGACAGTGTTTAAATCATTAATCAAACTTGCACCGGAAAATCCTGTGGTATATTTTCGTCTTGGTCTTTTGCAGCGTTTGCTGAAAGAGTATGATCCTGCCTTGGAAAATTTTAAAAAAGCCATCTCTATCAATCCAAATCTTATGGATGTATTTACCAATATTATTTTTGTGTATGCCGCAAAAAAGGATTTTGAAACGGCAATGTTAACGTGTAACAAAAAACTGGAAAAATTACAGGACGCTTCTGAACTGCTGGCTATTATCCACAATCTAAAAGGAGGGCTCTACCTTGCTCAGCACAAAGTAAAACAGGCAGAAACATCATTCAAAAATGCTTTAAAAGAAAATCCGAATTTCCTTCCCCCTTATTATGCTCTTGGCAAAATATATCTCATGGAGAAAAAAGAGGATAAAGCCATTGCCCACTACAAGAATGTCTTGGGGAGAAATCCTAAGCAGGTAGCCCCCCATATGCTTTTGGGTACCATTTATGAGATGCAAAAAAGGTTTGATCTTTCAGAAAAGAATTACAGAGCGGCGCTCAACATAAACCCGGAATTTGCTCCGGCCGCCAACAACCTTGCTTATTTATTTGTAACACAAAACAAAAATATCGACAAAGCCTTATGGTTTGCACGAAAAGCAAAGGAGAAACTGCCCAATGACCCTAATGTAATGAATACACTGGGCCTTGTTTATTACAAAAAAGGTTTGTACGACAGCGCCATCGGTGAATTTGTGGACAGCCTGGAACAAATGCCCGACGATGCGGTGGTGCACTATCATCTTGGCCTGTCCTATCATAAAAAAGGAGATGAGGATCCTGCCAGAAAGGAATTGGAAAAGGCCTTGAATCTGAATCAAGAATTTGATGGCGCCAACGTGGCTCGACAGATATTATCCAGGATATAACCTCGCATGTGCAATACTTAAAAAAATAATTCACACCTAAATTGAGCGATTGTCGAGGCTTGCCCGCCTCTGGCTGTGTTGCCATAGATACAAGGAAAATGTTGTTCCGCTATAGTCACCTATGCGGGACGGCATCTGACGCAGTAGATGCGGTAAGATCGGCAATCCCGGAGGGTTTCAAATTTTAAAAATATAAATTGTAACTTCTCAATAAGTTCTGGTGTATCAAATGGTGATATTGAGCCGAATCCATAATTTATTGAGAACTTA
>CAZKDT010000018.1:0-14991 GCA_964551515.1 uncultured Desulfobacteraceae bacterium
TATATCTCTTTCCAACCGACTGAAACTTGTGCTTAAGCACCCGTAAGCCCGAGCCGTGCCAGGGTTATTAAGAAGAATTCGTCGCTAAATTATCCCATTGATTTTTTAAGTCATAATTTCATTTACTGGCCAGATCATAAAGGTTTTGACAAGCCAAATTTTCGTGAGATCGCTCAATGCTATCTTATAATATTCGAGCACTGAGGTAACAACGGAATATCTGAAAAATAATAAGGAATAAAGAACTGAACGGCCTGCTCGCGAAACTTTTGAAATACACTCTCAAACGGCTTCATCTCATTGTGATATCGAGGCGCGATCCTCGCCTGCCGCTTGCCAACATTCATGTCAAAGGTCAAATGGCGGAAATCCGGGCCAAGGATCTGCACTTTTAGCTTGAGAAGGTCAGTGCATTCTTTCAACATTTTGCGGGGATTTCGCTGGATAGGACGACCGTGGCTATTCCGGAACAAAAATCGAGGGGTGGGTCACCGGCCTGCGTCTGGCCGCTCTGACCTTGCGCAACCAATCGGATTGGGGGGCCAAATCCTGAAGAACTTACCCGAGTATGATCGGTACATTATAGATTATATCCTCTCTAAAGTTCTATCGCAACAACTGCCACCCATTCACAAAAACTAGAAACTTTTGGTTGCAGTGCTACTCAGGGAATATGTGGAAAGAATACTGAGTAAGGTTCGCAGCATTTTTGACACCACTATTCAGAGATTCAAGGGTTTTTTTGATGAGTTCCAGAAGGGTTTCAGTTGTGTCAGTGGCTTTCTTTTTGGTAAAGCCGAGGTGGTTGGTCAATGTTAATATTATGTCGGCTTTTGTCAGTGTCCCAAGCTTTCTCTTTGGCATGGAGGCTCCTGTTTTTTTAGTTGTTTACGTTTACGACGTTCCGCCTTTGCTTTTGCTTGCTTTTTTACAAGTTGCTCAATGCTGTGGACTTTATCCGGTCGTCTTTTTGCAAAACGTTTGAAATAAAGGTTCTCGATAAACACCGGCAGTGGCGCTTCCAAGGCTCTTGCTTATGATTTGCTTTTTTACCGAACTTTTTCGGATTCATGCCAAGTTCCCTTGCCATCTGTATTTGGGCATGGGAAAGGCGATATTTTTTTCGTGCATTAATCCATACTTGATACTTATCCGGGATTTTTAGTTTTTTTGCCATGCGTTGGTATATTTTTGGGGGTAATTCGAAAGATTGACATTGGAATTTTTATGTTTGTTTGTCGAGAACATCAACCACAGTTTTAAGCAGCATAAAGACAAAGCCTGCGTCTTGTTCAGTCAATATTATAGGATCTTCCTCGTAAGGTGCTTCCATAAGCGTCTCTGTAACATATTTCAAAACATACGGCTGCTCGGAAAGTTGTAATCTGGTTATTCTTTCAAAAAATTTCTCATGTACTCCTTCCTGGCTTTGTATGAAATTTTCGTTTTTTTCATAATATTCGATGATCTTTTCAGGTGAAATTCTCTTGATTATCTTGTGAGAGCTTTTTTTAAACATACGAAATACGACAAAAAACATATACATAGCAAGCTCTTTTACTTGCCGATCTAAATCTTGGGAAAATTCTATGATAAAGGCCAGGAGGTTCGGCTGACTTTTACTTAACTTTTTAATCCTTTTGTTTATTTGATCTGGCGAAAATCCAGCCGTTTCTTGCCAGATTTCCTCTACTAATTCTTCAGGTATAGGTTCCATTTCAGTCCTTTTTCATTAAAGATTATTATAATGAGTTCAACCTATTTTTCAGATACGTATATCGCTTCCGGGTTTTATCATTCCTGACACCGATCGCCAGTGCTTTCTTTGTTCCAACCATAACAACCAGTTTCCGTCCTCTGGTTACCGCAGTATAAATCAAATTCCGTTGCAGCAAAATATAATGCTGTGTAAGTATGGGAATAATCACAGCCGGATATTCAGACCCTTGCGACTTATGAACTGAAACTGCATATGCCAAGACAATTTCATCCAGATCTGTATAGTCATATTCAACGGGTCGACCGTCGAATGTGATGATCACAACCTGCTCTTCCTGGTTTATTCTGGAAATTATTCCCATATCCCCGTTAAAAATATCCTTGTCATAGTTATTTTTGATCTGCATGACCTTATCGTTGACTCTGAAATTTCTATTACCCCTAATAACACCGCCTTCACCGGGATTTAACGTTTTTTGCAGTTCAACGTTGAGATTTCCGGCACCGACCACACCTTTGTGCATAGGTGTCAAAATCTGTATGTCATCAAAGGGATCAAATCCGAATCTGTTGGGCACACGATCCTTAGCAAGTTCTAAAATAATCCGTAATACATCTTCCGGATCTTCCTTTTGGATAAAATAAAAATCCGTGTCCTGCCGGGAAGCATCCAATGAAGGAATAACACCATTGTTAATTTTATGGGCATTGACAATTATCTGGCTTTCTTTAGCCTGGCGGAATATTTCGTTGAGTTCTACCACTGGCACTGCACCGGACGAAATGATATCTTTTAATACATTCCCGGCCCCCACAGAAGGGAGCTGGTTCACATCTCCAACAAGGATGAAGGTCGCCTGTTTGGGGATTGCTTTTAAAAGGTAATGCATCAGGATTGTATCAATCATAGACGCTTCATCGATTATCAATAAATCACAATCCAGAGGTTGTTCATCGTTTTTCTGGAATCCACCCTTTTGAATGCTGTACTCAAGCATTCTGTGGATAGTTTTTGCTTCATGCCCGGTTGTTTCATTCATTCGTTTTGCAGCTCTTCCGGTGGGAGCCGCCAGCAATATATTAATAGGAACTTTGGAAAAAACTTTAAGAACGGCATTAATAATCGTTGTTTTGCCTGTCCCGGGCCCGCCAGTGATCGCCATTACCTTATTATCAATAGCGCATTTGATTGCCTCTTTCTGCTTTTCAGCCAAAGAAATATCAAGTTGTTTCTGCACCCAATCTATGGCTTTGGCAGAATCGATTTTTCGAATGGTCTTTGGAATATTTATCAGCGCTTTTACCCTGGCAGCAATGTTGGCTTCACAAACATGATATTTTGCGAGATAGACCGCCTTATGGTTTTTTTGAAATTCGTCTATATCTTCGTTCAAATCTTCGATGACAATCCGGTTATCTTTAGTAATCGTGCCAATGGCGCTGATAATGATGTCTTGATTCACGTCAAGAATTTCCTGGCACTTTGATATCAGAGGGTTATAGGGGTAATAAACATTCCCTTCATCAGCCAGTTGATGGAGCACATAAAGTATCCCTGCTTCAGCCCTTAATTCAGAATTTTTGTCAAACCCAAGTTTCTCAGCGATACAGTCTGCTGTGACAAAACCGATCCCAAAAATATCGGTTGCAAGGCGGTATGGGTTTTCTTTAACAACCGCGATTGACCGGTCTTTGTATTGTTTGAATATTTTTGTAGCATATCCTGAGCTGACACCGTGTGTTTGAAGAAACAACATTACTTCGCGGATCTCTTTTTGTTCATCCCAGGCATTCTTGATCATCTGAATCCGTTTTTCACCGATGCCCTCAACTTCAATCAGTTTCTCATAATCTTTTTCTATGATATCGAGCGTCTCTTTACCGAATTTCTTGACAATGCGTTTGGCCATCACAGGACCAATACCCTTGATAAGACCAGAGCCCAAATATTTCTGTATCCCATAAACCGTAGCCGGAACAGTTGTCTTGTAATGTACGATCTTGAATTGTTCTCCGTATTTCGGATGATTAGCCCATTCCCCCCTTATTTTGAGAATCTCACCGGGTGTCGGCGACATTATATTCCCGACAATGGTGACAAGGTCTCTTTGCCCGTAAACTTTCAGTTTGGCAATGGTGAAACCATTCTCTTCGTTGGTGTACGTTATTCTTTCAAGCTGACCCTGGAGGTCAGACAATGTGCTTTGGTTAAATTTCGTCATCTGTACCTGTTTGCCCTTCAATCCATTCCATGCTCAATCCTACGAGAAACTGTATTTCCCTATCTGAAAACTCCTTTTCTTTCTTTATCCCATGCCGCTTCTGAATACAACCCCGGCAGCAGATCACGGCAGCATGTTGAGCCATCCTCAAAGCACCATATATTGAGAACTAATTCTCTTGACATACAATATAATGTTCCCTATATATTCTGCTTTTTTGAAGATTTAAATGCATGAAAAGCGACTTTATTTTTGGGAGAAATTACAAATGGTTGATTCAGACGATATAAAATTAAAAAATGAAATTAATGGGATCATGGTAAGAATTAAAAAAATAATGACAATAATTGAAGAATTTGACCCAGCTAAGAATGAGGATTCAACGCAAGATGAAGACCAAGCAACTATGACTGAAGAGGTATGAATAATGACAAGCCATATCAAAAAAATTGCAACCTATACATAATACACCCCTAAATGATCCCCTTAAAAGATTAAAATCCATCCAAAACCATTCCGATTGTAAATATTTTTCTGATCGTAACCAACATTTCAGTCTTTATTTATATGAATTACTATGCGCCGGTTCTCACCCAATCCATAATATTTAAATTAGGATTTATACCCTACGAACTGTTTCATTTCATTGATGTTAATCCGAAAAACCTTGTTCCAATACCACTGACCATTTTCACCGCAATGTTTATGCATGGAGGCTGGCTTCATATGCTGAGCATGGATCAAGGGCGGGTGGAGGTATCGCCTGGTTTGCCCATATCGGTGGGTTTGTTGCCGGGTTGGTTTTGATTATTATGATGAAGAAACCAGGGGGGAAAACGATATCCAAAAAAGTGGAAATAATCTTAAAACCCGTGTGCTAAATTGGCACTCACTTATGTCTTCACATAAACACATTTTCCCGCACTTTTAATTTTGCCCTGCTTTTTCAGTTTATAAATAATATTATAAGTTTTCTTCGGGTGTAAATCAAGATTGTTGGTGATTTAGCTCAAGCAATCCAGGTCTCAGGCGTCAGTGTTCAGGTGTCAGCTCTTACGTTCGTCCTTCTGACACCCGACACCTGCAACCAGACCTTTGAATTCCGATGGAAAGTAATAAATGATCGCTTAACCAACATCAGTGAATTACACACGTTTTCTTCTGATTGAAACTGCTCTTTTTCATCAGTGTAGAAACCTCAACACCCTTTTTGCTTGTTTTTATAATCCCGAAAATTGTATCAACCGCTGTTAATTTGGCGGGTTTCTTAGTAGTAGATTTTTTAGCCGGTTTTGCCTTAGCGGTTTTTATTTTTTCAAGCTCCCCGACTGCGACAATCATTTGATCAACTTTTTTAGCGATCACCTTAATTCCCCTGTTAATCGCCTGCAGGTTCTTTTTCAGATTCTTTATCATTTCATTTTCCCCTATTTTAAACTCTAAATATTTCTTACTGGCAGGTACTTGTTTAACCCGATATTCCAGTTTCAGCGTATCGCTTTTCGTCATTTTAGAACTGACACCAACTAATTTAACAGGCCTCCGGGATCTTGTATATTTGGCACCCCGGCCTGAATTATGTGCTGCCAACCGGTTTTTCAGGTTATTGGTTATCCCACAATATAAAGATCCATCAGAACACCGAACCAGATAAACAATCCATTGTCTTTTATCCATTTTTCAGTTTTGATTATCCACTCGCTCTTTCAGTTCCTTCCCAACTTTGAAAAACGGTAATTTTTTAGATTTAACCTGTGTCAGCTCCCCGGTTTTAGGATTCCTCCCAGTATACGATTCGTATTGCTTGACATAAAAAGAACACAATCCCCTGATTTCAACCCTGTCACCATAGGCAAGGGCATTGGCTATCTCGTTAAAAAAAAGTTTCACCACAGATTCTGCCTCAGGTTTTGTTAGATCGGTTTCATTATTAAGGGCGATAATGAGGTCTGCTTTGTTCATGGGGAGTCTCCTAAATTGTTAGTTAAATCAATAATATAAAGTATTGATTGTAAAATGTCAATTAAATATAGGGGATCAGATCCGTGCATTAAGCAAAATTCTCATGCAATTTTCAGTATTGTTCAATGTCGTTTATCTATTTCTTTTTTCCTAATAAAAGTCGTATTGAACTGTTGAAAAAAATTTTCTCTTAATCCTCTCAATAGTTTCAATATCTGCTTTGAATGGAATCTTTGGTACTTTTGGTAAAGAAATTTGGTGGGTTTCAAAAAACGCAGCACACTCGACTTTTGCAACGTTATGGTACACGCATTGTCCACTATTCCAACCCCAACTTTGCAGCCACATCTTCATAATCCGGGGCTTTGATGTATAATTTTTCAAATTCGTTGCGGCAGCGTTTTCGTTGTCCCAAATCCTCATATATAGCCCATGATTTCAAGACACCCTCTATCTCCAATTGAAAATCGTAGTGAAGTTGTTGGTCATTTGTAAAGAATGTACGAACTGAGATATTGTAGTCTTAAAACACAATCCATTTAGTGTGAAGAATTAAGATCTGCCTCGCTGTCTTGACCTTTAAAATTGTCAAGAATAAATGTGACCCCATTTCTTCTGGTTCTTTTGCCACTGGAATTTATTTCTTTTTACCGGCCCTCATTTTTTTCCCCAGTTCCCTAATTTCTACCAAGTCTTTTTTCATCTTGGCAAATCCATACCATGTTGAATAGTCATAGTTCATGTGAAAAGCGCCCTGAAAAGTTTTCATCCGGTGATCCATAAACATTTCATAGAGGATCTCCTCGACATTTGTGTTTACATCATAGAAGGTCAAAAGATCCGGATATGCCGCATAATCCTTTCTCTTTTTAATAATCCCGTCCTGGTATAGACCTGCAACAATTTTAATCGCCTCAGCGAAAAGCTTATCTGCCTCTTTGACCATTAAGTCAGCATTTTTCATGTTTTCATTCACAAAATTGGGGCAATGGCACTGAGTGCATATATCTGTAAAGCGTTTCCGTTCTGCCTGAAATTCTTCCTTGGTAAGACGGGCTATCTTGCCTGCCTTTACCACATCCAACCTGCCTGTTGGATTTCCCTCCGGATCAAGGACACCTAAGCCTTTGAGAATGGTGGTTCGATAACCCATCCATTCGGGATCGGCTTCCGGGAGACGCACGGCAAGGAATCCCCATGCTGAAAACACCCGATGATCGCCATCAGGCATATGGCAACTCTGACATCTGGGTGCACGATCTTTATTTTCAGGATCAATAGCCCGGTTCATTAAATAAGTAACACCATGTTTTGCACCGGAATACATCTCCCACTGTGCGTGATCGAATCCCATATGGCAGGTCATGCAGGCCTCGGGTTCGGCGGCTTCTGCCTTTGAAAAGGCATGTCGGGTGTGGCAGTTCTGACAGTCCATTCCGTAGCGATAGTATTTTCGGCCTTTGCCTTCGCGGGCCTTATCATCCTTCAGTCCCAAGGTATGGCATCCCCCGCATCCCTTCTGGCCTTCAATAAATGACCTGGGTTGTTTATGAGTGTAAGGCATTGCCTCCAAAGCAATAAGACCCAACGCGTGCTTGCCGGAAAGATATTGTTCAGCTTGTTCTTCATGGCATTCCTGACATGTCTCTATTGTAGGAAGCTGTGCATTTATTACGTCTGTATCACTTTTATGAGCACCCCCGTGGCAACTATCACATGTCAGCTCCCCGGCCATGAGACTACGATTGAAATCCTTAACCATCTTAGGAGTGATCTTGATGTGGCACTCTTCACATTTGGATGATTTACCAAATGCACCGGGTACTCCCAAAAAAATATAACACGTAAGGCAAAGTCCACAGACAAATGAAATTTTCTTGAACATTTTGCACCCTCCATTCAAAAGCATGAAATTTATTTATAAACGGTTACCATTTACCGTTACCTACCCGACAATCCAATCAACGCAACGCCTTTGTTTAAAACGTTTAACGTGTAATCTGATGTGTTGTTTATACAACGACAGGGTTTAAACACGTTTAGCAGCCTGTCATCAAGATCTTTAGTGGTCATCAGAAACAGAGTTTTCCAGTTTATACTCTTATCAACATCTCAATATCAGTTTAATTGCAGATATCTCAATATCGGTTTTTTTAATAAAAGTAAATGCTACGATTGCCCCTGGTAGCCCCTTTCTTGTCAAGCCGTAGCTCACGGCTCACAGCAAAGGCTGATAATCAATGATCAGGGGTAATGACCCCATTCACAAATTTCAACCTGTCACCAACGTTCCCTAAATCCACTTAACCAAAACATTTCCAATAATTACATAATTTACTTTTTACTTTATTAACGATGGTCACCGCTTCCTTTAATCCCTGATCTGAATTTATATCTTGTGAAATACGATTCGGTTCTTCTAACTCCATTGGAATTCCGGTAACCCCCACAATTGAAGCCAGCCATCCCAATGATACAATCTGCAGGCTATGGCTATAACCGGAGCCAATGAAATCGACAAGTTTCCCGTCACATATTCTGGAAGCCACGTGTCCAATAATAGAACCTATGGATCTAATGCCGTGGAGTGTCAATCCCATCTGTGTTATCCTGTCGGTGAAGTGAGGATCGCTTCCATCCACCAGCAATATAATTTCAGGGATAAATTCTTCGGAAATCGGTATAAGAATCTTATTTAACACATATTCATAGGCATGATCACCGGACCCGGGAGGCATGGGTATATTCACCGAATATCCCATGCCGCTGCCCTCTCCAATCTCATCCACAAACCCTTTTCCAGGGTAAAGCGTCAGGGGGTCTTGATGAATGAATATAAATAAAACTCGTGAGTCGTTTGAAAAAATATCATAAATACCATCTCCCGCATGCGCATCCGTATCTATAATCAAAATCCTCTTTACACCAAAGTTTCTCATTAAGTTTTCAGCACAGATCCCCACATCGCTGAAAACTCCAAAGCCTTTTTCATGATTCCGTGTGGCATGTTGCACCCCTCCTCCGACAACAAATGATTTTCCGTATTTTCCGGATTGAACCAGTTCACCTGCAAGTTTGCCGGCACCGGCCAGAAGCTTTGTGCCCCTCACGAATCCGGGAGAAAGCGGGGTATCGTGAGGATCTTTGCTTTCACACCTCTCAATTCGTCGAATATAATCTTCGGTGTGTATTAGTTTAAGATCACTTTCTGTAGCATAAGAAGGAGAAACAATTTCGAAATCAGAATGACGGCCTAATTTTTGTTTAAAAAGGTTAACGAAAATTTGATACCTATCTTGTTTAAGCACATGACCAAGATCGTACTCTTTTAACTTTTCGTCATATACAATAGCATATTTGCTCATCGGTTGACTATCCCGCAATCCTTAATGTGATAATCTATTCACTTACGCTCTTGAAAATTGAATTGCCTTGGGAAAAAACCAACAATTGTCCTGGCTTAACCCTGTTCCAATTCTCATTGCTCAAAGGCTTGCTGGCCACGATGTATCCCCGTTCCTCCGGATCTATGACGTCTGCCAAATTGATCGTCAGGTATTGGCCACGAAGTTTGACAACTTTGTATGGCGCCTGGCGAAGTAAGAAATGAAGTCCAACGTGCCCTGATCTGTCGTGGTATGCAAACAGGTGTCTGCCATCACTAAAGATCAGGTTAAGCTCTCCCAATCGATTTATTTCTCGTAATTTATCGTGCAAGAGAGTGAATCCATTCCTATCGGCCAATTGAATATCACGATGGCTGAGCCATGATAATAAACTACAAAAGACCAGCTCGGAATCGGTTTCGCCAATTGGACTGAATTCTCCGGAGGAAAAACGGAGTTGACTGGTATCTATCGTACCATTGTGGGCAAAAATCCAGGTTTTCTGATCAAATCTCCGATAAAAGGGATGGGTGTTCACGTAACCAACCTTACCTGCTGTTGCACGGCGGATGTGCGAGACAAAGATCCGCGACCGGGCACCTAAGTGTTTCTGAAAATTTTCGGCAAGACGACTCCGGCCCGCAGGCCTTGATTCTTTTACGATTTGGGTGCCATATTCATCATACCGGCCCACTCCCCAACCATCATGATTCTCCATCGCCCCAGCCTTTAGACCGGAAAATGCCAAATGAACGGAAACTTCTGTGTTGAAACAAAGACCCAGTAGTTCACACATGAGAATTGACTCCCGACCAAACACAGCCAGCTCAAGCGGCCGTGAAAAGATATCTTGCAACGTTAGGGTTTAACTTTCCCCACCAATCCCAGTTAGCCAACTCAGAAAATAGAAACTTATTATTTTAGGGGATGTCCTTATTATGCCCTTTAATGGGTGATTCCATTTACAATTACCCTCGGTATATAATCCAGGCTCTGAAAAAAGGATTAACAAACCGATACTCACCACTGCTTTCAAACAAAATGTTCAGATGCAAAAGGCGGTTGATCGCCCTGCGCACAGAGGATGGGTTGGTAAAGCCCGATGGCTTCATGAATGCAGCCGAAAAAACTTGTTTTCCGCCTTGTTTCGCGATAGCGGTAAGGACTTTAAGCTGAATATTTGTCAAAAGGCGAATATAACTTTCGTATGACTTTTGTTCCCTGGCAAATATCAATTCTATAGCGCTTTTTAGTTTATCAGCGCTTATCATTTCTTTTTCACTGCTTATTTCCCACATTGCTCCGCAGAGTTGCTGTATATCGCCGGTAATACTCTCGGCAATTTTAAATGCTTTTTCCAGAACCATGTCATCAATCTGACGGTATCCTTTTGAAAACTTGTTTTTCAGAAACTTAGAAAATTCTTTGTACGGCAATGTGTCTATCACAAAGGTTATGGCCGACTTAAAAAAAGGGGAATCATGATTTGTGAATATTTCCTCCATCTTATGTCTTATGCTGCCGACAAATATAAAAGATATTTTACTTTGAAACTGGATTTCTCCCCTCAAAAGTGATAGGGCTTCATGTGCATCTGCCAGATTCAAGATATCCTGAAACTCATCAAAAACCACCACAAATCTTTGTTTTTTAACCAGCGAACCCATCAAATTAAATACTTCGGGGATTGAATCGGCTTCCAGCTCGATAGAACTGTCAAATGAAATTGTGAGCAAGGAGGTTATGGGATCAACTGAAATTGAAGGTCTGAGATGAGCCAGGGTTTTGAAAATTTTTTCCAACCAACCCTTTTTCTGCTTATGAACAATAATTGCCTTCAAAATTCTGCGGCACATTCCATCGATGGATTTGATTCCCATCAGATCGACATATAGAAACCTTACATTTTTACATCGACGAATTGCCTCGTAGACGGCAGATGTTTTGCCTACCCGTCTTTCCCCTATAATTACAACTCGTTGTGATGAAATGACATGGTCACAGATCTGTTTCAATAAAGCTTTTCTACCACAGAAATCTCTGCCGGAAACCACCATCCCGTATTTAAAAGGGTTCATAATTTCTCCCTTTCCGGTATTTTACTAAACTGCATTTTACACATTTGTAATATACATAAATGTATAACAATGTCAAAAAAAATATGAACTAAATTTAAGCGATTGCCGGGCATGTTGAGTGGTAACCAGGTAGGCGAGTGAAGCGCCTGATAGGTAGTCAGTTAATACCACTTTTTACGCTCTTTGTAAGTTCATAGACGGGAAAAGCTTTTGAGGTATTGGTAAAGAAGCATTTAATCTCCCGGCTCTTAAAATGCGTACTGTATGTTATACGTTTATCTTGTCTGACCAAAGGTTACAGAGAAGGCTGATAATCAAGAATCAAGTTTGACCCCAGGCCTTAAGGGGCCTCATAGAAGTCTTCGTTGACTTAACTTTTAAAACTGGCGCATCTCAAGAATGAAGGCCTGAGCCCGTTGTTTTCGGTTAGTCCCTACTAAAGCGGATTAACTTTTAAATACTATTTCACAATTCATGACCCATTCACCACGTATAAAACTGGAAAACCGGGTTGAGGAAAGTAGAGCAGAACTGAGGAAAACAACCGTACAGCTGAACGCCCTTATGAACACCGCCACCGATACAATTTTTCTTATTGATCTGAGAGGGTACGTGGTTGCTGCCAATGCCGTGACAGCCGAGCGGTTTGGCATGAGACTGGACCAGTTTATTGGCACATGCGTCTATGAGCTTATGTCACCCTCTTTAGCCAGATCCAGGAGGGCTAAAGCTAATCGTGTTGTTAAGAGCGGCAAACCCCACCGCTTTGAAGACGAGCAAAGAGGGATCGTCTTCGACAGCACGATCTACCCTGTAAAAAAGGGAAGAAACTCAAAGGATATAGCAGAAATGCTCGGTACATTTTACAAAACAATCCAAAACCACCGGGTAAACATCAGAAAGAAACTGGGAATAACGAAGAAGCCAGTTAACCTCAGGACCTACCTCTCATCCCTCCAATAACCCCCATTTTGCATAGGTGATTTATAGAGAATAAAAAGGCTTGACATAAGGCAATTTTTATCATTTCATGAATTATAGGTATTCTCACTAATTATTTAACCTCTAAAAAGGTTGCCCTGCGAGAAAACACCGCAAGATGTGCGTGGCAGACCTCACGTAAACGTTGAATGATCAGCAGGCGCTTTGCACACCTCTGACTCCAGGCACGGCACGGAGAATATGATGCTGGTATCCCATGAGCAGAGGCAATATGAAAGACTCGAGCCTTCACAGGGTTCTGCTCTCGTTGTGTTCAGACCCGATTTCAGCAAAATCGGCCCAATAAATGACATTAGCAGAGGTGGTCTTGGGTTCAACTATCTACACCCGGCAGACAATGAGATTCCTGTTGCTGAAACCTCCCACATAATAGACATAATCGCTTCGAACAATACCTTTAATCTTTCCAATATACCTTGCAGGTTGGTCTATGACGCTGAGACCGACAACGATCAAATGACGTTAATGCCTGATTTGGCGAACAGGCTTTGTGGGTTGAAGGAGGAGCAGGAGAAACAGATAAACCTTTTTTTGGAGAAGCACACGGTCGGAACAGCTTAACAACTGACAACCAAAGTATTGACCAGATAAAGCCAAACCCCGAGTGATCGGGATACGGAAAACCGCGGGTCTTGAGAAGACAGCCGGGTTGCCTGGAGAAAGGTGAACCGGTTTTTTTGTTTTGGACCCCAGTAGCATCTGCCGGCCACGTCTTGGCTTTTTACGGGGAGCTACGGGGCAGACAGAATTAACAGGATTTGCAGGATTTATTTCATAATTCAAAAAGCGACTCAGATTTTTGTGAAAGGGGGTGATGGTGAAAAATGAATTTAGGGCGGGTATAAAACGAAGAAATCAAATCTAACTTCAAACAAAGGAGGGACAACACATGAAGAGAGGATTAGTATTTGGAATGACGATCTTGATCGTTATGATGGGATTCGCCTTGATCGGTGGAGATGTTGCTGCAAAGGAGCCCAAAGCAATAAAGTGGTACGTGGACGACGATGCTGGGAGTTCCCAAGACGGCTCAAAAGAATATCCATTCGCCACCATCCAGGAAGGAGTCGATGCGGCTGCTGCAGGTGATGAAGTTAACGTAGAACCTGGGATGTACATAGAGAGCGTCACCATCACCAAGAGCATCAAGTTGAAAGGCAAGGATGCAACCATCATGTGCCCAACAACTCCCGAAGTCGCCTATGTAGACGAGAGTTCCAAGATGTATGAATACCTCGTGGGCATTTTCGGGGGAAGCTACGATGTAGACTCGAACACATATTCTGGTCCCGGAACGGTCAGTGTGGAGATTTCTGGCTTCATCGTAGATGCCAATGACTACTCCCCAGCAGGCAGATGGTGCAGCATACTCCTGCGCAATGCAAACAAGGATGACGGTAAATCAAAGATCCACAAGTGTGATGTTATAAACACCAATGTAGATGGGAAGGAGACCTTTGGTATCCTTGGCTATGGCACCATGGATGTCGAGATCAAGGACAATCTCGTTAACCAGTTCGCTCGCGGCGGTATCGGTATGTACAGTGGCCATGCAAAGATCGAGAAGAATGTGGTCATCGGACCCGGTCTTGGTGTCCCAGTAACCTGGGCCCCCAATGGCATCCAGGTCGGCTATGGAGCTTCTGCCAAGATCAAGGACAATGAGGTTACTGGATGCGGCTGGCCAGGGACAGCATGGGCTGGAACTGGGATCCTGATTGTCGATACGAGCGATGTCAAGATAGAGAAAAACTATGTTCACGATAATGAGACTGCCATAGGTGTGGTTGACTTCCCGGAATCGCTCTATGGTTCGGTCTGGTCTGGAGTTGTTTCAAACATTGAGGTCAAGAAGAACATCGTCGAGGACAACGAGTGGGGAATCGACATCGCAAACGAGTGCAATAATGTAAAGGTCGAAAAAAACGAAGTCTATGACAATACCTATGATGGTATCGATGTTTGGACATACTCTGGATTAGTTCCTCCACCATCTAACATCAAAATTGAGAAGAATTCTATCGTCGGTAACGGAGGCGACGGTCTGTGGGTCGGTTCTACAGTAACTCAGATTGTGGATGCCGAGAAGAACTGGTGGGGCGCCGCGGATGGCCCAAGTGGCGATGGTCCCGGTTCTGGTGATACTGTTATTGGCAACGCGGATTACGAGCCCTGGTTGACAAAGCAGCCCAAACAACCCCGTAGCCACTAAGCAAATTGCAGTGGAAAGCGGGACGTCCTTAAATAAGAGCACCAGTAAATAACTTTCAGACACAGGCAGGGCCGTCATCGGCCCTGCCTTACTTTCTCAATGACGCCACTCAGCCTAAGGAATTTGAATCCATGACCATCACCAAGGCCCATCTCATTAACTCAATCCACAAGGGGCTCGGGATACCTAAATCCAAGTCTTTCGAACTGCTCATGTCCCTCTTCAAAATCACGAAAGCAGCGCTTGTAAATGGCGAAGACATCCTAATCAGCGGTTTCGGGAAGTTCTGTGTAAAGGACAAAAACGACCGGAGAGGGAGGAACCCATTAATTGGTGATGATATGATGCTGGAAGCAAGAAAGGTGGTGACCTTCGAATGCTCTCTGCCATTGAGACAGAAACTGAACGGG
>CAZKDT010000018.1:15001-16315 GCA_964551515.1 uncultured Desulfobacteraceae bacterium
TAGACCCTGATATTTTCAAGGCTACTGTTGCCAGCTTCCCTTTTACACTGACCCAAAATTCAAGTATTGTGGCCGAATTCTGGCAAAACTCCTGATGCAACAATACCTATATTATTGTTTTTACGGGGATTTCCTGAACAAAGAGAAGACTACATCTGGCACTGTTGCATAAATCGGCTGTCCCAGAATGGAAGATTACAATACGAAAACTGGCCAGATTCATGATTACCGGTCTCTATACGATCCCCCGCGTTTTGAGATCCCCAGATTCGCCACTCTGCCAGATCTAATCTTCATTAATCCGGGCTAAAGCACTAAGGCTCTCAGCCCGGTTTTTTCAATCTACCCATGGATGCTGTCAATCCATCTCATGGCCTCAATATCACTTACTTTTCCTAAGTATCTCTAAATTGTCGAAAGATTATGATGCGAGCTCTCGTTCCGTTACCCTGGTACAGTCTACCCCCATACCATCAGCAGCTGCCGCGTCTACCATGTTGCGTGATGACTTGGTAATGGCTGTTTCAGTGTGCGTGGATTCTATTAAACGGCCGTCATTTATGGCCTTGCGAAAAGTGTCATATTTAACTCCAAGCTCTTGGACTGCATCGCTTCTCGTATATCCTTGATTCAGCAACCGCTGTGCTTTCTCAAACACTTCGCAAGTAAGCACTTTGCCGCCACATCGCCCTCGACGTTGAACGAAAAATGCTTCGGGACCACCGGATCGAAGCTTATTCAACGACCTGATAACGCTACTCTTGGATACTCCGAAAGCTCTTCGTATATCAACCTGACGGCATGCACCGGAATCAATCAATTGAGACGTGATCAACCAAAACATCCGCTGAGGCATGGCACCTTTCTCATTTCATATATTCTCGCTGAATTATGATGGTAAAGGTGTCATGCTCATTTTCCGGTTGCAATAACTTATTCTAATCTGCAAAGAAAACTTCAACTATATGAAATGATTTACTGACAGATTTGCCACCTAAATGCCTTATGAGGAGATCAAGAGTCCTGATATTAAGCTTTTTTAATTCGGTGTTGATGCCGGACATACTTTCGGCAAAAGCGTCCTAACACGGTCTTTGACAATTTGTGAATGTATAATAATTGAGATTCGCCGATTTGAAATGCCTAAAAACCTGTGCATGGGCGCACAGGCTGTTGTGCAACTTCACCGGCTATCGCAAAGGGGGTTGATGCCGCCGATGTGATAATTAGTATCCGGTCGACAATCATTATCCAACATATGGTGTTTTCTCTGGATACGCTTTATATTCGGTCATTTTGGCATGGGTTTTGCGA
>CAZKDT010000019.1:0-16215 GCA_964551515.1 uncultured Desulfobacteraceae bacterium
AAAAGGATTTCCTTACATTTCAAGAGGTTTGCTTTCCCAACTGTTTAATAGGAGTCATAATCCGGCTTCGATGGATGATGTTTTCAAACTCCGGTGCATTTGGGGGAAGTCCGGCCGATAATTTTTCCAGACGGCTATCCGGCCTTCGGAGAAGATCCGGAATGAATTCGGCGGAAATGTCAAAGGGGATCGAAGCGGTTCGAACACCATGTTCACGAGAGGACTCAATCAGCTCTGCCGGAAACCTTGTTTTGGATAGGATGATCCAGACCGCCGCCATAGCCGGTGTGCCGGGGCTGAGATGAAAGGTAAGGGAGACAGAAAATCCATATTTATTGATTTTATCCGAAACCAGGCGGGATGCTGTCTGATAGATTTCACCGAAATTTGTGGGGCTGGAAAGAAATTCATAATGAACGGTAATGGTTGCGGGTGTTTTCTCCTGCAACCATTTAATATAGGGAACAGTGGGACCTTTTCCATAATTACTGATCAAAGCGATTTCATCATAACTCCTTGTTTTTGCTGCTTGAGCAATCGGGCCAAGCCCTACATTTTCATTTTCTGAAGAGGCTTTTAAATCTGTCGCTCCTACCCAGCAAATTAGTATTTGAGCCATAATAACAGTTAATACAAGAAATTTTCTGTATTTGCAAATTTTTTTATGCTTCTCTTCACATCATAAAAAATGGATCCACATCCAGCACCACATTGACATTCCGGGTGCTGATGTTTGCTTTATTCTCAAACCATATCTGGTGAAGAAACTGGTGAAGCTGTTTTATGTTCGGGCATTTTAAAAGAATCTGCCAGCGGTATCGTTTTGCGATCTTTGGAAGCGAGGCTTCAATGGGTCCAAGTATTTCCACGGACTTAAAAAAAGAATGATTGTTATTTTTCAACTTTTGACAAAGATCCCCGATTCCCTGAGCATGCTGCCGGGTTTTTTCCGGGTCTTTCCCTGATATTTTAAGCTGGACCATCCTTGAAAACGGGGGATAATTCAGGCTCTTGCGGAAGCTTATCTCCTGGTGATAAAAAGCTTCAAAGTCCTGGTGTGTTGCAGATAAAATGGCGAAATGATTCGGGTTATACGTCTGAAGGATCACCCGTCCGGGAGTAGCTCCCCGCCCGGCTCTTCCGGCAACCTGTGCTAAGAGTTGAAAGGTTCGTTCCCCGGCCCTAAAATCCGGAAAGTTAAGCGAGAGATCCGCGCAAATAATACCCACCAGAGTAATATTGGGAAAATCATGGCCTTTTGCGACCATTTGAGTTCCCACAAGAATATCTATGGTCTGGTTTCTGAGACCTTTCAGGATTTTTAGAATGGAACCTTTTCGTTGGGTGGTATCTCGATCCATTCTGGTGGTTCTGGCATCGGGAAAAAGAGATGTTACGGCGGCTTCCACCTTTTCGGTTCCCATACCCAACTGAAGGATTTTGCCGGACCCGCAAGACGTGCAGTGTGATGTGGACGCCCGTGTAAACCCGCAGTAATGACATTTGTATGCATTGACCTTTTGATGCAGGGTAAGTGAAATATCACAATTTTTGCATCTTATGGCTTCGCCGCAGGCCGCACAGACCGGGTAGCTGGCAAAGCCGCGCCGGTTTAAAAAAAGAAGAACCTGCTCGCCTCGATCAAGGGTTGCTTTCATTTCCGCGTTAAGTTCCGGTGTAATGAAGCGCCGAATTCCCCGAGCATCCCTGTTTTTGCATAGGTCCACGACGGTGATTTCCGCAAGGGGGCGTTTTTCAATCCTGTTTTTTAATGTCACCGCCTTAAATTTTTTTGTGGTTGTATTATAATACGACTGTATAGAGGGCGTAGCAGACCCCAGCAGGGCAACGCCGTGATTAAGCTTTGCCCTCACAACGGCAAGATCCCTGGCATTATACCTCAGTCCCCCCTCTTGCTTGTAAGAGGGGTCATGTTCTTCGTCAACGATAATAATGCCGATTTTCTCAAAAGGTGCAAACACAGCGGATCTTGCACCGATAGTAATTGTCGCCTCGCGGTAAGCGATGCGCATCCACTGATCATAGCGCTCTCCGGCCGAAAGACCGCTGTGAAGGACGGCGACACACTCTCCAAACCGGGCTCGGAAGCGGCGTTCCATCTGGGATATAAGAGCAATTTCAGGAACAAGAACCAGCACGGAATATCCCATGCTTATGGTTTTTGCGGCAAGCTGCATATACACTTCTGTCTTGCCGCTTCCCGTGACTCCTGCCAGAAGGCAGGTTGTAAATTTCCGGCCAAGGGATTCTGTTACGTCAACGATCACACGTTTCTGCTCTTCTGTAAGTGTGTGAGCGGTGTCCGGTGCTATGGGTTCACCGAAGGGATCCCGATACACCTTTTTTTGAAAAATCGAAACAAGTCCGTTCATCTCAAGAGATTTTATTAATTTTGAAGCGGAAGGAATCCGTTCCTGTAATTTTTTTACGGAGATTTCACCGAAAGTTTTGAGTATCTCAATAATTTTTTTTCTTGAATCGGAAAGCCGTTCCACGGGAATATCTGAACCGAGTAATGACACATATCGCTCCATCTTGGGTTTAGTGGCTCCACCTTTGAGCTTGCGATTGCAAACAATAGCCCCCCGTTTTTCCATTGAATGAATTAAGGCGTTGGGGATATGCTGATTAAAGTCTTTATTCAGGTCTTTGAAGCGACAGGGTCCGGTTTTCAGCCGGTTTAAGATCTGGTTTTCCAGAAATGTGGCAGAAGTGGTTAAAAGAGCATTCTCACCTTTTTTCGTAATAGCGATGGTGAAAAAGTCGTAAAGATTTAAGCCGCCGGGCAGAGCGCATTTGATAACATCTCCTATCGGATGCAGGTAGTAATCAGCGGTCCATCTGAAGAACGGAATCATGGAGGAAGGGAAAAGCGGGTTTTCATCAAGAATATCCAGGACAGTTTTTATCCTTTCTTGATTAATATCCTTTCCTGGGCCCAAAATGTATCCGGTTACCCTGCGGCGACCGAATGGAACCAGCACCCTTTTTCCCGTGGATACAAGTTCATCAAGAGTTTCCGGAACGCTGTAAGTATAGGTGTTGTATACCGGAAGCGCTATAGCGACTTCTATGTAAGTCAAAGATGGTTCCATTTTTCTTTAATTTGTCCAGGTTAGGTTCATTCAAAGCAAAACCGGTTTTAATGCTTCCTCCTTTTCCCTTGACACAAAAGCAGTTTTTTTTTAAGGTATATCATGCAAACTTCCTGTGAAAATTAGATATTTTATCAAACATTTCAATTTGATTACAATGCAGTCAAAATATAGCGCGTTCATAGTTATTTTTCAACCACATCAAAATGAGCAGCAAACTCCGTCCGTTGTCGCAAAAGAATTAATATTGTAAAGACCACATGATTTGTTAAAGGAGGAAGATATGCATAAAATAATCAAACAATCCATGCTCTTTTTGTTAATTGCAGCTATGATTCTTATTCCATTCGGAACTTCCGCCCTTGCGGAAAGCAAGGATGTAAATAATGATATTAGCGGCAGTGCCATGGTTGCCGACCTTTTAGTTATCAGGCCGTTGGGGATCGTTGCCACCGTGGTGGGCAGCGCTGTTTTTATCGTATCTCTCCCATTTTCAGCTCTGGGTGGAAACACAAAAGCCGCATGCCGGAAATTGGTCGGAGATCCTGCCAAATTTACATTTACAAGAAAGCTCGGAGATTTGTAACGTTTTTTTGTGTTTATTTGTCATATTATTCTTAGAACAAGGGGTGAAAATGGGCATAAAACGTCATGGGATTAAAACGTTAACTAAATTTGCAATGGAAGTTATCCGTCGTTCAGGTAAAGAAGCACTTTCCTATTATGGGAAAGGAAACCCCAATATTAAATTTGATGAGGAGTTGGTTACAGAAGCGGATCTCCATATGATGGCATTTTTTCAGGATCAGCTCAACAGGCATTTTCCCGAGCATCAGGTGTTCAAAAACAACCAGGCGAACAAAAATTACACCCATGATGAAAAACGATACCTGTGGATTTTTGACCCGTTAGATGGTGTTGCCAATTTTCAGGCGGGAATTCCTATCTGGGGCATGTCTCTTGCCCTTATCGAGAATTTCTGGCCTGTTTTCGGTGTATTTTATATGCCGGCAACCGGCGATCTTTTTTATGCACAGGCTGGACAAAAAGCTTTTTTGGGAAAAGGAGAAATACACGTATCCGATAAAAAAAATATTAACGACGAAAGCCTTCTTTTCACCTACTCCCGGTTTCATCGCCGTTATCGATCCACATTCCCGGGTAAAATCCGCGATCTGGGATGCACCGGTGCTCATATATGCTATGTTGCCATGGGTCGCGCGGAAGCTGCCGTCATTGCGAACGAGTCGTATCAGGATCTTGCTGCAGCCGGTATCATTCTTGAGGCGGCAGGAGGAAAAATCCGTAAGATAGATGGGAGCGATTTTTTCATTAACGAATACCTGGACGGGCAAAGGATCAATGATCACCTTCTTGTTATGGTTCCAGACATCTACTCGCAAGTGCGGAGCAGTTTACATAAGATTTCTTAGGCACTTCCCTACTTGAGGAATGTTTCTGGGTTAGACCTGATTTTTAAGGGGCGGCCTGTTTTAGCAACCATCGACAAATGGTGTCAGAGAGTTCCTGCTGGCTTCCGAGGAAGCGGTGATCAGCACCGGCAATTTTGACTACTTTAACCTGAGTTTCGGTCCTGGCACTTTGTTGAAGCTGATCAGTCACCTCAGGGAGCGCCAGCCGGTCGGCAAGTCCGTGAACAATGAGAATAGGCTTGGAAATTTTGGCGATATTTTTAAACGGATCAGAAACGGTTTCCGGTCCCCTCAGACTTACCAGATGATCAGCAGTGTAAAGGGTTTTACCAAGAGGGCCGAGATCGATAAGTATCCATTCGTTTCCTTTGCCGTTCTCCTTTAGTTCCAGGGCGTGTCCAAGTGCCCGTGCTGCCGATTCCTGACCGAAAATTCTTATATTCCATTTATACAGGTTACCCGGTGGTCCGGTAAGGATAATGCCTGCGATTCTTGGATCTTTAGTGACTTTTTGGTAATAAAGCACTCGATTGGTTCCCATGCTGTGACCATACAGATACATGGGGTGGTATCCACGCCGAGCCATTTCATTGACTGCTGCAGCGATGTCGTAACGGTTCTCTTCAAACAGGTTCTTTTTGGGAACCTGATCATGGTCACGCATGTTTAGCGCCAGAGTGGCGAAACCGCAATCAGTCAGGGCTTCCGGGAGAAAAGCCATGATACCTGAGTAGAAGTTGCCGCTGTAACCGTGGATCATTACCACACCAGCGTTATTTCGAACCAAATGAGGCTGGCGTAAAATACCGGTTAGCTTGATCCCGTCGGAAGTTTGCAGACGAACCATTTCGATTCCAACATTTCCAGCGGCCCAGGTCGCCGGGTTCAAGTATATTAGGATAAGTAAGAAAGCCAAAACAGAAATTTTGATAAATCGCATGATTACCTCATTTATTATAGAACTTAGGGGCTTTGCCCAGCCTGCCATTTCAAGGCACCAGCGAGCAGGCCCAATTAAAATAAAATTTTAAATTCGATTAAAAATTATACCTAAATTGAGCGATTGTCGAGGTTGCCGCAGATACAAGGAAGATGTTGTTCCGCTATAGTCAACTATGCGGGACGGCATCTGACGCAGTAGATGCGGTAAGATCGGCAATCCCGGAGGGTTTCAAATTTTAAAAATATAAATTAAGATAATTCATTAAAAATAAATGATATTTGATTACCTTTTAAAATTTGGAACACTTAGTTTAGGTTATACTATATTGGATATCAATGCAAGGAGATAGTTGACTCGTAACTTACAGGAGGAGTAACATGCTTATTCATAAGACCAAAGTGCAGGTTCTCTTTGGTGATACCGACCCGTATGGTGTTGTTTACTTTGTTGCCTATTTTCGTTATTTTCATCAGGGCATCGAAGAATTCCTACGCCATATAGGCATATCACCGAAAACATTTTTTCGCAACCGAGAAGAAAAATTCGGCATGCCCAAAGTAGCAGCCGATTGCCGCTTTTTTATGCCGGCCTTCTATGGTGATTTGCTTGAAATGCACACTTCGATCAAGGAGGTCAAAGAAAAGGCCATTGTTTTTCAGTTTCAATTTTATCGCCCTCCGGAGACTCGGCTGGCTGCCGAAGGGAGCGTCACCTTTGTGGCCATCGATCATGCTTGGAATGCCATACCCCTGCCGAAAATTATAGCCGAGAAAATAGAGGGACTTTAGGCAGGTCTCTTTAGATTACGTCTGGGATGATTAAAATTGTCCATAATATGGCTTTAAAAAATACCCCATATTTATTCCTTCCCGTATGCCTGGTTTCAGGTGTCAGTGCCTCTGTTCATCATTCTTGACGCCTGACACCTGATACCTGACACCCGAAACCTTAAGACATGGAACAAGAACGGGATTAAAATTCCATTTGTATACATGGCGATTTTTACCACCCCAGATTACTTCACACTATCTAATACTCCGGTCTGAAAGCTAAAATACGAACTTCTACAAAGACTGTTTCAAAATAATATCCGTGCCCGAGATTGCCATAAGTGTGCCCTTGCGATTTGTTGCCCTGGCTATCCGAACCCACTTTTCATTGCTGAGACCTCGCGCCAGTGTTGTAAGAAGCAGAGCGCCTTCCAGCTTTTTACTTCCTTTGAGGAACATAAACTGTCGATGGTTGGTGAAAACAAAAAGGCTCCGGCCATTGGACAGCAGGTAGTTGTATTCACCGGGATACTCTTCAACCATTCGTTCGGTACTTTGGCACAAGGCCTGGAAGAGCGTCGGAAGTTGGGTTATGTTTCGGTAGTGATGCAACAGGTGGTCCCGGAGATACTCAAAGACTCTGGCCGAGTCGCTCACGGTTTCCTCAATGGAAGTGTTGTTACTTCTGTAAGATTCAATGGCCGGTGCTTTTCCGTTATGGGCGAATATCCAGTCGTGACCGCCGAATCTGAGGACAAAGGGATGGGCGTGGCAATCGTCTATGGGGCCGCTGCTACGAAAACGGACATGGCAGATAATAATTCTGCTTTTTACCACCCGGGCTAATTTCCGGAAACTGTCGTGAACGTACCCGGAAACAAAAACACGATTAGCTGATTTTTCTACCAGGGCGTGATCCTTCTTAAAATAGCCGATGCCCCAGCCATCCATATTTTTTTTTGCCTTGGTGGCAAAAATGGGCAAAGATTTTGGAGCTGAAAAATCTTTTTTTGCAGAAAGTGCAAAAAGATCACACATGTTATTGAAAGGGTAACAGGATTAATTTGATTTCAAACATCTCTGGCATATAATACATCCGGGCCAGCAATGACCAAAAGCTCTCCAAGAGATTGCGGATCCGGTACAATTTGTTGCCATTTGCTTTGGCTAAGACCTTCTTTGATCGAGGTGATCAACAGGATATCTCCGATATTTTGAGACTCTTTTAAAAGCATTAACTGTCTGTAATTACAAAAAGCAAAAAGCACCGATTCATTGGCCAGAAAAAAGGAGTACTCCCCAGGATAGTCGGACATAAGTTTTTGAATACTGATGCGAAGAGCCATATAAAGACTGATATAAGGGTTTTGATTATGCAGTAACACCATTCGATCTCTTAAAAATTCAAAAATTCTAGCGGTATAGACATCGAATGTCAGGCGGGGTTTTTCAATGGTCTGATATTCTTCAATGTGGTTTACGACCCCAATCTGGGCAAAAAGCCAGCTATGATCCAGAAAGGAGAGTTTAAACGGATGGCGATGGTCAATGTGGCGGCCGCCACTTTTGGGGCAAGTGATATGGGAAATAATAATTCTGCTGTCGATGACCCTTGCCAGCCTCTGGAAACTTTCATGGACTTGCTTTTGGCTGAATATCTGTTCATCCGATTTTTCCGTAAAAGCCTGATCATCACGGAAAAAACCGATACCCCAACCATTCATGTTTTGTTTGCCCTTTTCCGCAAAGATGGGCAGATACTTTTTAGGCGTATGTTTATAGCCTGCGGATATGGCGAAAATGTCACACATGATCGCCTTCCTTTTTATAATAACCCTTGAAAACCACTATATATTCAGTAAATTGTAAAATTTTCGAGACGCTTATTTAGTGGTTTTTCTTATTTTCCGATACTCTATCATGAGGTGTTCGAGCTAGTTTGCCAGTCGCTTTATACAATCCTCATATCCAAAATTTTCGTAGATCATATAGATCGCATTCAGCCATTTGTTAGCCTCGGGATAAAAATAGATATCAGGAACATGTCCCTGGCTCAACTCCATCAGAAACTGGGTGAAAATGATCCATTCCATGGCTTCATCAATATTGTGCAATACAGCCGAGTGGTAGCGAAATTCAATTGTGGAGCGATACCAGTATGAGTGGAAATTCAGGCCGTGATAACGAGTTCTGTCATAGCGCGGATATCTGGCTGCCTTTGGATCATAACGGTTTTCTGACGAATACCAGAGTTGTTTAATTTTGTCACTCCCTTTTTTCGATTCACTGTCGCAAACATTCAGGAAGGCCTTTACATCGATTTCCATTGGTTTGCAGGTTTCCGCATTTTGTCTCTTTCCTGGAATAAGAAGGTAAAAGTACTCCTCTATAGGGGAAACTAAGCGAACCAGTTCCTGTAAGTGTTTGCAGGTAAACACCTTTGGATCTACACCGTGATGGACATGGAAACCGCAACTACCGTCAATATCAATGCCTTCGATATTACAGAGAAACCGGAATGCGTTGTATGCCTGGACCAGGCCTGGGATGCCGCTTAAAATCGGACTGGTCAACTCGGTGCCAAATTGAGTATGTCTTTTGCCTCTCACAGATTCGTCTTTCTCAAAATGCCAGGATTCTCTGTCAGCCCCCATGGGAATCTTGAAATCCTTATAAAGCTCCTGAATATTCCGGCCGTCTTTTGCACGAGATGAAATACAGTAAGGTTTGATGATATTGTTATCAATTGGAGCGATAACATAGTCCAGTCCGTAAAATTCAATCTCTATACCAAAGGGACGATCGGTAAAGTATTGCAACATAGGGAACTGGTTCATGAGTCGTAGAATAAGGTTTTTAGATAGAGACATAATTGTATTTTCCAATTTTCAGTGATTAATAAAACAACGTGAATCAGCCAAGGTTTGGTTGTACGTCCATATAAAAAAATGTCCAATATCCAATTTTCAATGATCAACGCCCAAATTCACAACACTTGAGAATTGGATATTAACTTTTCTCTTGTTCGATAATTCTAGCATCTACGACCAAAATTCCATCCGGATAGGCAAGGACCGGATTCAGATCGATCTCGATGATTTCAGGATGGGTTTCAGCCATTTTGGCCACTGACAGAATGCAGTCTGCCAGGGCTTGTTCATCTACTTTCGGCTGACCTCTATAACCCGAAAGGAGTTTATATCCTTTAACTTCCCGGATCATAACAAGAGCATCGTCACGGGTTAAGGGGAGGAAACCAAGGGTTACATCCTGAAAGATTTCCACCATAATGCCCCCAAGCCCAAAGAGGATGACTGGGCCGAACTGCGGATCGCGATTCATTCCCACGATTACCTCCAGACCGGGAGGCGCCATCTTGTTTACCAGTACATCTTTTGCAGTGATTTGCGGCTGTACGTCCCGTGTTGCTGCTACTATTTCATTATAAGTATTTTTCACAGCCTCAGGAGAATCAATATTGAGACGCACTCCTCCGATATCGCTTTTATGGAGAATTTCCGGGGAGCTAATTTTTAGAGCCACCGGAAATCCCAGCTCAAGGGCTATCTCCACGGCACTATCGGGGCTGTGTGCTTGACCAAAGTCGATACAGGGCAGTCCTTCTTCGAAAATGCGGGTGAGTGCCTGATATGGAGACAATTGACAACCGGCTGCGGGAACAATTAACGTGGGTTTCTGTGGCACGTCCAGTATGTTACGTTCAAGTACTTTGGCCAGGGCCTTTATCCCGCGTTCGGGTGTTGGAAAAACCGGAACTTCCATTATATGCATTTGCTTTCGTTCATGACGTTCCACGTCCGCACCGCCAAGAAAGATGATCAATTCGTTGGAGCCGGGAGTCACAATGCTGGAAGCGTCTTCCAGGGGATCGCCAAAAATTACGCCCAGAGTGTCGTAATGCTTCCGGGTAGCCTCAATAACATCACTAAACATCTTAGCGGTGGCATCACCGGTTAGATCAATGGGATTGGACTTTATGGCATGGGCTGGGATGAGCGGCGTGATCGCCTCCACGACCTCCTCAGTCAGCGGAGATACGTCTAAGCCCTCTTGCTCAGCCTGATCCGTTGCCAGAATAGCGGCACCCCCTGAGGTAGTAATAAACAGGATGCGGTTGCCTTTTGGCGGTTTCAGATAAGCCAGAGCTTTAGCATAATCATAAAATTCTTCGATGGTATAAGCCCGACAGACATTATATTTGGCAAATAGGGCCTCATAGATAGCGTCAGCACCGGCCAGTGCTTTGGTATGGGATTCGGCGGCCACTTTTCCTTTGGGCGTACGGCCGGACTTGAGAACCACCAGTGGCTTTTGAAGCTGCTCTACCGCCTTGATGAAGTGCTCGGGACGTTTTATCCCTTCGATATAGGCAGCGATAACCTCGGTGCTTTGATCCTGGTTAAAATAGGCGATAAGATCCGCTTCGTCTACGTCGGCCCGATTGCCCATACTAACGAAACTAGCTGTACCCAGCTTTTCTTCGGATAACCAGTCCATCATTGCAGCGCCCACGGTACCGCTTTGGGAAATAAGTGCGATCTTGCCCTTGTGGGTTAACAACGGCCAGGAAGCACATACAGGGCAATGAGGATTGTTTACACCCTGGCAGTTGGGTCCGACAATACGAATGTCATACCTTTTAGCAATGTCAACTACCTGCTGCTGAAGAACCTCTCCCTCGGGTCCTGCTTCACTGAATCCGCCGGTAATGATCACCGCACCCTTGACCCCCTTTTGGCCGCACTCCTGCACGGCCTGGGGTACAAATCGGGCCGGAATGATGATAACGGCCATGTCCGGCGCTTCTGCAATATCTTTAACGCTCACATGGCAAGGGAGGCCCAGGACAGCATCGGCCTTGGGGTTGATGGGGTAAATAGTTCCATGAAAACCGCTGTCCAGAATGTTTTTCATAATTTCATGACCCAGTTTGTCCGGGCTGGTGGATGCCCCGATAACGGCGATGCTTTTGGGTCTTAAAATCGAACTTAACCGGCTTACGTGATGTGATTTCGCCACGGCTTATCTCCTAAGCCCCTGCCTTTTTTGCCACACGACGGTTGAATTTTTCGGCATTGATGATAAAACGTTGGTGGGTTGCCTCGCCGATCTTATCCACTTCATCAAAGCCTTCTACCTCAAATGTGAGTTTATTGCCATCCACCTCGGTCAGGCTGGCGTTGAACCGAACCTTCATACCCAGGGGCGTAGCGGCCATGTGTTTGAATTTCATTCCGATTCCAACGGTTTGCTCTTCTTCACCCAGGTGAGGAAGAACCAGATCCGCACAAACTTCCTCAATATGCCCCACCATGGCTCGTGTTGCATATACATTCGGTACATGGGGATAGACTTTTTGTGCTGACATTTCCTCCGTTGTTTCACGTTCTATTTGATGGGTTATGCCTACTTTTAGTGCCTCGGTCATTATTTTCCTCCAAAAATAATTACTAAACGAAATTCATAAAAAATCATTATTTCATTTTATTTACATTAAGTCAATAAGCATTTTATTTGGTTCCGGTAGGTATCGATCATACGATTTCAACTTCTGACTTAGCTGTAATCCCAAGAAGGATTTCCCGGAAGTGAGGGTGACCCAGGAGCTGCTCGCCGGTTCCAACAAGGGTAATTTTTCCTTCTTCTATAAGAAACGCTTTAGCAGCCACCCTTAATATTCGGTGTACATGCTGGCCAGCCAGAAAAAGAGTGATTCCGTGGCGGTGAATCAACTTTAGAGTGTCACAAAGCCGGTTCACATCTTTTGGGGCCAGACCCAGGAAAGGATCGTCCAGCATGAGAAGATGGGGATCACTCATCAATCCGCGGGCAATCGTCAACATTCTTTTTTGCCCTCCGCTCAAGGTTCCTGCCATATTCCGACGTTTATCCGCCAGGACAGGAAAGATTTCGAATACAAAAGATAGCCGGTTTTTTTTTACTTTTCTGGCAATATAGGCGCCAACTTCCAGATTTTCCAGCACACTCATAAGAGGAAAGACATTCATGCCTTCGTGCACATAAACCAGACCCCTGCGAACCACTTCATGTACAGGTAGCGTCTGAATAGGCTCATGTTGATAGCTGATAACTCCCTGAATCGGCCGCAGGATACCGGCAATTGCTTTCATAAGTGTGGTCTTGCCGGAACCATTGGGACCCACAACGGAAACGATTTGGTTAGTACACACCGTCAGGCTAACCCGTTTTAATGTCTGAATATCACCACGGTAAACACTCAAATTACAGACCTTCATAAGCGGTTTGAGATTATCCATAATTAACCTTTCTCAGGGGTTAAGGAGTCAGGAATTGATAACATCGAAAAAAAATTGGCCTCTGACTTCTGTTATCTGACTCCATTCAATCTTTTTGGTGTGACAGGCCCAGGTAAGCACGGCCCACCTCCCGGTCTCTCATGACTTTTTTGGGCGTACCCTCTGCAATCTTTTCTCCATGATCAAGGACCAGAAGTCGGTCTGACACTTTTAAACTTAAGGTTAAAAAATGATCGATAATTAAAAGCGTTACTCCCCGCTCCCTCACCCTCTTAATCAATTGGACCGCCTGTTTTACCAAAACAGGGCTGAATCCCGCAGCCACTTCGTCCAAAAGCAGCAGCTTCGGACGGGAGGCAAGCGCACGGGCCAGATCGAGCCGGCGTTTCTCGCTGAGCGTAAGATCCTCGGCAAGAGTTTCGGCTTTATGAGGGATACCGACTACTTCAAGGAGTTCCAACGCCATTTGCACATCTTCAGGCCGGGTGCGAAGACAAAAGCCTTTGCCAAAGAGGTGTCCAGTCAGTATATTATTCAAAGCAGTCATTTTAATAAACGGCCTTGACGACTGAAATGTCCTGCTGATTCCCAATCGGCAAATACTGTGAGGTTTGAGACCGGTAATTTTCTTACCTTCAAACAAGACGTTGCCGCTGCTGGGTTTTAAACGGCCGCTGATAATATTGAACAAGGTTGTTTTTCCAGCGCCGTTGGGTCCCACCAGCCCAACAATCTCTCCTTTGTTAATAGAAAAGTCAATCATATTCAGTGCGTTAAAATCGTTGAACTTCTTACTTATTGATTGTAGTTGTAATAGTATCACGCTATGTTCCGTAATGTTTTTTCCTGATTGAACGATTTGTTATGATAGGATAATCCTTGACAATGCTGCGCTGTTTATATAGTAAAGCCAGAAATAATGATACATTAAAAAGTTTGCAGATTATATATCATAAAACTAATTATGAAAGGAGAGTCAAACATGAACATTTTGTTTTTTGGGCCAAACGGCAGCGGCAAAGGAACCCAGGGAGCTATTTTAAAGGATAAATATAATACCCCTCATATTGAGTCGGGAGCTATTTTCCGGGATAACATCGGGAAAGGGACCGAACTCGGCATAAAAGCCAAGGAATATATCGACAAGGGTGATCTGGTACCGGATGATATTACAATTCCTATGATACTTGACCGCCTAAAACAGGATGATTGTAAAAACGGCTGGCTTCTGGACGGGTTTCCGAGAAACAAGAACCAGGCGATCAAACTTGATGATTCACTCAAAGAGGCCGGCATGGGCCTTGATATTGTCGTGGAAATACTTCTGGACCGCGAAATTGCAAAAAACAGGATCATGGGGCGCAGACTCTGTGTCAATGACAATAACCATCCCAATAACATCTATATTGATGCCATCAAACCTGACGGGGATAAATGTCGTATTTGCGGTGGTGATTTAAAAACCAGAGACGATGACCAGGATGAGGATGCAATCAACAAACGCCACGGAATATACTATGACACCGATACCGGAACCCTTGCAGCAGCCTATTTTTTCAAAGACCTTGCCGTTAAAGAAGGTTCAATAAAATACATTACGCTGGACGGTGCACCGAGCGTACAAGAAGTTACGGCAGAACTTGTTTCAAAACTGTAAAATTTAATAACCACCTGTAATTATTTAATGTGTCCGTGAACTGATTTTTCGGTCCGGACACATTTTTTTTGCAAAATATTTGACCCATTATTTTTTTACAATATAATAAATATTTTCTCTTGCCAATCAATAGATTTATATATATAATGTTAAGTTAAAATGTAGGAAAAAACAACCATCGCAAATAATTTTTAGTTTGAGACTAACGTCGGGATTAGGTAAAATCTAAATTGAGCGATTTTCAAAAATCTCAATTTTTCGCTGATGGGAAAAAGGGGGGGGGCGAATAATTTGAAGGATATTCAGGTCAAGGTTTTTGACAATGACCTTGAAAAAGCAATGCGCATTTTGAAAAAGAAGGTTCAAAATGACGGACTTTTTAAAAGATTAAAAATGAAGAAAGCTTATGAAAAGCCGAGTGAGCACCGGCGCCGCAAACAGCGCGAAGCTTTAAGGAGACAGAGAATTGCGGCTTCAAGAAACAGATACCGCAGAAGATAAGATCAATCTCAATTTATTTTTTAAACCCGGCAAATATATTATTTTTGCCGGGTTTTTTCTGTGAAAAAAATGAGAACAAAAGATTCCTACAACAGTTGTCTAAATACTATATATAATCTTAGAAGATACGGCATTATACTTGGCCTGTCTACGATCAGAAAAATTCTTCAAGGCCTTGGAGATCCTCAGGATACATTTAATTCCATTCATGTGGCCGGGACCAACGGAAAAGGATCAATTGCTTCGGCTCTGGCTACAATTCTCCATGTCTCCGGATACAAAGTCGGGCTTTATACCTCCCCGCATCTCGTTAGGTTCAATGAGAGGATGTGTATAAATAACCAGCATGTTTCTGATGAAAATGTTGTTGAATCTTATGAAGCCGTGAAAAGCGTACATTACGGCTCTCGTGAGCCGACCTTTTTTGAGTTTGCAACTGCAATGGCCCTTTATGAATTCGGCAGACAGAAAGTCGATTGGGCCGTCATCGAAACAGGTATGGGGGGACGACTTGACGCAACCAACATCATAAAACCTGCCCTTTCTGTAATAACCAATATATCCCTTGAACATAAAATCTATCTGGGGAATACCATCGCCGAGATAACCCGGGAAAAGGGGGGTATTATAAAAAATAACGTTCCTGTTGTAACCGGGGTAAAACAAAAAAATGCGATTTCAGTGTTAAAAACCATAGCCGATTCTAAATCTACACAGCTTTACCGTTTTGGAGATGCATTCCGTGTTCGAAGAAATAATGGATCATTCAATTATTTTGGATTAGATAATGTGTGGCGAAACGTATATACAGGATTGCTTGGCAACCACCAGATCAATAACGCAGCGCTGGTTCTCGCTTCATGTGAGATACTGAACAAAAATAACCTCGGTCTCACCCCGCAAAACATCAAGGACGGCCTGGTACAAAACCGATGGCCGGGAAGACTGGAGATCGTCTCCTGGTCTCCGCTTATACTTCTTGACGGCGCCCATAATCTCATCGCCGCCCGTAACCTTGCAGGATATCTATCTGAGAATCTTTCTGATCGAAACATAACGCTGGTTGTCGGTATACTGGATGACAAGCCGTGTGGTGCCATGCTTAAAAGCCTTATCCCTTTCTGTAACAGAGTCATATTAACAAGCCCGAAAATCGATCGGGCTTTGCCTCCGAAAAAGCTTTACCCCATGGCAAAGGAAATGATTTCTGACATACATATTATCCCTGATGTCGATAAAGCTGTGATATATGCAATTGAAACCGCATCACCGAAGGATGCGATCTGTATCGCGGGTTCTCTTTACGTGGTTGGTGAAGCAAAAGAATTATTTGAAAAAAACGCCGAACTGTTAAGCAAAAATCAATAGCCAGCTTATTATAAAACCTCAATTCTGCAGGGCAAACGCATTTGAATCCCAATACAGTGAGAACGCTTCACGGCGGCGTATATCTCTTTCCAACCGACTGAAACTTGTGCTTAAGCACCCGTAAGCCC
>CAZKDT010000020.1:0-15959 GCA_964551515.1 uncultured Desulfobacteraceae bacterium
AATAAAGTTAAAAAAATAATTATGGCCATGTCAGGAATAAATCAATTGATGGCAAAATTGATTTATGGTAGTGGGTTGCGATTGATGGAGTGTATCCGACTTCGTGTTTATGATATAGACTTTGACATGGATGAAATTACCGTGTGAGACGGCAAAGGATTTAAGAATCGAATAACCATGCTTCCCGAATCGGTTAAACCTGTGCTTTCCGAACATTTATCGCAGGTTAAAATAATTCATGAAAACGATTTGTCCGAGGGATATGGCCATGTGTATCTGCCGTATGCATTGGCCCGCAAACATCCCAATGCCGATAAGGAATGGGGCTGGCAATATGTGTTTCCGGCAAAAAGCTTATCAAAAGATTCAAGATCCGGCGTAATTCGGCGACATCATATCCATGAGACTGCTCTACAAAAAGCGGTCAAGCAGGGGGGTTAAGCAGACAGGTATGGTTAAAAAAATATCGCCACGTGTCTTTCGCCATAGCTTCGCCACACACCTTTTGATGAAAGGCACAAATATCCGGATCATACAGGAACTTCTGGGTCACAAAGATGTTTCAACAACAATAATTTACACTCATGTCTTAATGGAGCAAGGCATTCAAACACCCAAGAGTCCCTTAGATTTTTAGCTTTTTGATTGGGGTGTTATCAATAAATGGAGAAGAATGTGTCAACTCTAGTAAATATTCTGAAATTAGTTGCTGTACTGGTGGCTGCCATATTGATCGGAAACTGGTTTCTGGCTGAAGTCAAAAAGGCACGCTTAAAGGGCAAACCATGGTATCATTTTTACTTATCGCCTCCGGGATTGCTGATTATTCTGGCATTGTTGCTTCCGATAATTATATGGATTGTTAACAAATGACAACCAGTAACTTCTCAATAAGTTCTAGTTTATCAAATGGTGATATTGAGCCGAATCCATAATTTATTGAGAACTTACGACAACCAATCATAAACTTACGGTTTCGTAAAAAGTCCGGTGATGAGTTGTGTTTAAAGATTGCGTGTAAACATCTTATTATGATTGTCTTACCACGATGAAATCCATTAAAAACAATAAGTTCGTGTTTCTTTATGCACTTCGTGGCGAATAAACATTTGATAACTGAGAATCAATCTAAAATTAGCAATCCGGGTTTATTAAGAAGATGCATCTCTGAAACGTTTAATTACCCTTTCCATCCATATTCACCCACAAGTTTAACGAATCTGCACCCACCTAAATTCGTCTTGTGAATGCCATGTTCATCCTTGTACAGCTTTATCAGCTCCTGGGAGTGCCTGTCTCCTACAGGTATCACCATACGTCCCCCCACAGCAAGCTGGCTCACCAGGGGTTTGGGAATTCCCGGTGAACCTGCGGTAACAATAATACCATCAAAAGGACTTTCATCCGACCATCCGGAAGTACCGTCGGAATATTTGGTTACAATATTATAATAATGAAGCTTGTCAAACAGCTTGCGACAATTTATAAATAGAGAGTGTATTTTCTCGATCGTATAAACGCGAAACACAATTTCCGCTAAAACCGCGGCCTGATATCCTGATCCTGTTCCGATTTCAAGTATTCTGTCTTCTTCGCCCGGCTGCAGCGCCTGGGTCATCTCGGCTACAATATACGGCTGTGAGATGGTCTGCTGTTCTCCGATGGGAAGCGGGAAATCACCATAGGCCTGGTCTCTTAAGGCTTCACTCACAAAAAGATGCCTCGGGACGTTGCACATGGCCGCAAGGACTTTGGGATCCGTTACCCCCCGGGCTTGAATCTGCCGTCTAACCATTTCTTCTCGCTGGCGTTCATATTTTATGGAATTTTCATTCAATGTCAAAGGTCTCGAAATTGATACAATAAATTGAAAGGCATATAGTGTCGGTTTTCAGTGCGTGCATAACAAATAAATTTTTTATCAAAACAGACGGCTTACGTCAAGAATTTAGAACCCGATGTCGAAAAGATTATTTTCCTGTTAGAATTGTTAAAATTATGTGTTTTTTGGTTTAGGATATAGTAATAAAAAGCTCTTGATTTTTCAGCAAGATGTTACATAATTAAAAAAAACCATCGAAAACATAAAGTATAAACTGCAAAGCAAAAGAACGATAAAGATATGCGCTTTGCAGTGAACCTGAATCGGTATTTGGATCGGAGAAAACTGCGCACCCAAATGGAAAGTACAAAACATCTAATATATTCTGTTTTATTGGTGATATTTATCGTTAGTCTGGGGGTAACAGGATATATGATAATCGAGGGTTGGGACCTTTTAGATGCCTTGTATATGACCGTTACTACACTTACCACTGTGGGGTATGGCGAAGTACATGAGATGAGTAGAATAGGACAGATGTTTAATATTTTGCTCATCTGTATAGGGGTCACTTTTTTTTTGTATGTTGCCGGCGCCGTTGTTCAGTTCATGGTTGAAGGCCGAATCAGAACCGTATTAGGGAGGAGAAGATTGGATAAAAAAATTGGTCGATTGAGAACCCATTATATTATTTGTGGATATGGACGTATCGGCAAGGTTCTTTGCAAAATGTTATTAAGAAAGCCGATTGAACTGGTCGTTATTGAGAAGGACCAGGAACTTATCCCAGTAATGGATAAAGATAAAATACTCTATCTTTCGGGTGATGCAACTGATGAGTCCAATTTGCTTAAGGCAGGAATTCAACATGCTAAAGGACTGGTTGCTGCTCTGGCGACGGATACGGAAAACGTTTTTCTGGTGTTGACAGCCAGACAACTTAATCCCGGCCTTTTTATTATGGCAAGTGCGAATAGAGGCGAATCAAAGTCTAAATTGCTGGCTGCCGGTGCAAACAGAGTGGAATCTCCCTATGATATAGGGGCGACGAGTATGGCCCAGCGGATCATCCGCCCAACCGTGACCAATTTTCTGGATTTTGCCTTCGCTCACCAACGTAAAGATATTCAAATGGAGGAAATACCGGTCAGCCCTTCCTCGCCCCTTGCAAATGTCATGCTGAACGATTCAGGAATCAGGCAACAATTCAACCTGATAATCATTGCGATAAAAAAAATTGATGGGAATATGCTTTTTAATCCTTCTTTTGAGACGGTTATTGAGAGCGGAGATACCGTAATTGCTGTGGGGCAGGAAAATAATCTTCTGCAACTGGAAAAGAAATTGAATCCAGCAAAATAAGTGTCGGCTTAGAAGTTATATCTTGTAAATAATTCTTTCTTCAGTAATTATAATATCGACATACTTATCATGGGATTCCATTTGTATTTGGGAAATTATCTGGTTTTCGAAAGTAAGCGCAACCTTTCTTGTTGTGATCGATAATTTTGGAATAAATCGGTCGTAATATCCATCACCGGACCCTATTCTTCCCCCTTTTTCATCAAATGCAACACCTGGAATTATTGCGATATCGATACATTCGATGGGCACAACATTGCAATGGCTCGGGTCCGGCTCCAGGATACCTCTGGGACCAAGTGTTAAATCGGTATTCAGATTGTCGACTTTCATCAATATCATTTCATGTTTTCTTGTATCAAAGGCAGGAAGAATGACAATTTTGTTGTAGTTAAAACATCTTTCTATTATTTTCAGGGTATTAACTTCGCTGGTACTGTTTATATAAAGCAATACAATATTTGCTTCCAGAAAGTTGGCAAATTCAAAAAGACGGTTTTCTATTCTTGCAATTTTTTCTTCGATTTTGCTGACAGGAAGTGCGGCCAGTGTTTTTGCTATCCTATTTCGTATTTCATCTTTTGTTTCTCGAATTTCCTCCATAAGTAGTCTCCCGAGCATATATTTAGAATATTATTTACTATATACAAACATTAACGAATAATGTCAACTCATAATAATCATTGACTATATGGCTTGCCCGTGATACGACTTCCCTAAAACTTTTTCAAAAGATAGATATCTGCGATATTAGCCCCAACAATCTGGCTTGGATAAGATGCAGTTTTTGTAATTTTATTTAAATAATATAGGAATTGTTGTGATAGAAATCAAGTTTGTGAGACAAAACCTTTCTGAAGTTGAAAAAGCGCTTTCAAGACGAGGAGAAACAGCCGACCTTGAAACTTTTAAACAATGTGATGTCAAACGCAAGAAGGTTCTTCTTGAGATTGAAAACCTCAGACATCGCCGCAATGTGGTTTCCGAACAGATAGCGGCTATGAAAAAAGATGGTGAAGATGCAGATGATCTTGTGATTCAGATGCGTGAAGTTGCCGGCAAGATCAAGGCGTTGGAACATGATTTGTCGGAAAGTGAAAATAAAGTGAGACAAATCCTCTTGGGATTGCCGAATATACCCCATAAATCGGTTCCGGAAGGAAAAGACAGTTCTGAAAATTCTGTTGTAAAACAGAACGGCACACTGCCTGCTTTTGATTTTGAGCCGTTGCCTCACTGGACATTAGGTAAGAAACTTGGAATTTTAGATTTCGAGACAGCAGCTAAAATTACGGGTGCCCGTTTTCCACTTTATTTAGGTAAAGGCGCAAGGCTGGAAAGGGCCCTTATCAATTTTATGCTTGATATTCACACTGAAAAACATGGTTATACAGAGATACTGCCGCCTTTTATTGTGAACCGAAACAGTATGACAAACACCGGCCAGCTTCCAAAGTTTGAGGAAGACCTTTTCAAGATTAACGGGTGGGATTATTTCCTTGTACCCACGGCTGAAGTTCCGGTAACCAATATCCACAAGGATGAAATCTTAACTGAAGAAATACTGCCGATTTTCTACACGGCCTATACCCCCTGTTTTCGTTCGGAAGCAGGTTCACATGGAAAGGATACCAGAGGATTGATCCGGCAACACCAGTTCAACAAGGTGGAACTGGTCAAATTTACTACGCCGGGAACCTCTTATGATGAGCTCGAAACACTTTTAAACCATGCTGAAACGATTTTAAAAATTCTCGGACTCCCTTATCAGGTTGTTGCTCTTTGTACCGGTGACCTGGGCTTTTCCGCAGCAAAAACTTATGATATTGAGGTCTGGATGCCCGCCCAAGGTGTTTATAGAGAAATTTCATCATGCAGTAATTTTGAGAGCTTTCAGGCGAGGCGCGCCAACATCCGGTTTAAAAGGAAAGGTAAAAAGGGTACCGAACTGGTTCATACCCTCAACGGATCCGGACTTGCTGTAGGACGAACGTTTGCCGCTCTACTTGAAAATTTCCAGCAGGCTGACGGATCCGTTCTTGTTCCCGAAGCCCTGAGACCGTATATGGGCGGACTTGAAAAAATATCGCCGTGAAACCAGAAGATTTCCCCAAAGAGATTAGACCCCATATTCTCCCGAAACACCCTGGCAAACTAATTTATCGGTGCCTGGGATGCGACCGGGAGTACGGCATTGATGAACTGCTCTATACCTGCCCGGATTGCGGACAGGTGCTTTTGATTTTCGACGCAAATTTCGAACGCTTAAAAAAGATTCCGGGCAGGATATGGCGCAATATTTTTGATTATCGCAAGATGCTTACCATTCCGGCGCTAAAGGGAATTTATCTTTATCATGAATTTATAGGGCCGGTTATACCGCTCGAATCTGTGATCTACCTCGGCGAAGGACACACTCCTGTCATCGAAGCAAACAATTTCCTACAGGAGAAAGCAGGCCTTAAATTCTACTTTAAAAATGACGGCCAGAATCCCAGCGCCTCATTTAAAGACAGGGGCATGGCCAGCGCATTGAGTTATATCAACTTTCTGGTTCAAAAAGGTCATACTTCCGATGTTCTTGCCATATGTGCTTCCACCGGGGATACCTCGGCTTCCGCAGCCTTATATGCATCTTTTCTTCAGCTACATGTTAAATCCGCAGTGCTTCTACCCCATAAGAAAGTGACACCCCAGCAACTTTCTCAGCCTCTGGGAAGCGGCGCCGCTGTGTTTGAGATGCCGGGGGTTTTTGACGATTGCATGAAGGTTGTTGAAACCTTGTCGGAAAATTACGCTGTCGCACTTTTGAACTCAAAAAATGCATGGCGGATACTTGGACAGGAGTCATATTCATATGAAATTGCGCAGGCATTTGAATATGACATGGAGAATAAAGTCATTGTTGTACCAATCGGTAATGCCGGCAATATTACCGCTGTAATCAGCGGATTTTTGAAATTTTATGAGACCGGCATCATACGTTCTTTGCCAAAAATATTGGGTGTTCAGTCGGAACATGCCAACCCTGTTTATCGCTATTACCTGGAACCTGACGCTGCAAAACGAAAATTTATTCCCGTAACCGTTAAGCCAAGTGTGGCCCAGGCGGCCATGATCGGCAATCCTGTTTCAATGCCCAGAGTCATTCATCTGGTGGATCTTTATAACAGTTTATCAGGCAGGCAGAATGTCTTTTTTATAGAGGTTACCGAACAATCCATAATGGACTGGGAACTTCTGGCCAACCGTAATGGACATATTGCCTGTACCCATGGCGGCGAATCTCTCGCCGGTCTGATTGTCGCTCGCAAGCAAAAAATTGTTGGGCAAAAGGATATTGCCGTCGTCGATTCAACGGCTCATTCACTTAAGTTTTCGGGTTTTCAGGAGATGTATTTTAAAAACAGCTTCCCTGCAGAATTCGAAATTTCTCCGGATCCGGATCTTATTAACACCCCTGTTTATGTTCATCCAGCTGATCTTATAAATGTTCCTGCGCCAGGGAAACCATTGCAAGGCACAGATTTTAATCGGTTTGTTCAAAGTATATCCTCAGAAATCGCCAAGATTTTAAGTCTCAAAAAAAAGCTGAAAAAATGAAATTCCGGGAGTTGTCTTTAGCATCCGTATTTTCGGTGATACTCATTTCGATATGGCTGATTTCTCCCGATTCTGCATATAATGCTTTTTTGTATAAAAGCTATATCATTCGATGTGACAGAGGCTGGGACATATTATGTGATCCATATGTTGTGAAAAAAGACGACTGGCTTTACAAACTCTTCAGACAAAAAGGGGAAATCGCAAACAAAGATTTTCCGGAATTTTTGAGGATATTCAAACGGATCAATCCGCATATTCATGATATAGACAAAATTCGTGCCGGTCAGCATATTATTATTCCATTAAAGAAGTTACCCCCGAATTCAATGTCAGGACAATCTTCAGGCGTGGTTACAATTCCCTTTCTGAACATTCCCAAGATACCTGAAACCCTTAAAACGTATTCAACAAAATATACCGTTCAAAAAGGAGATTGCATATCAATTGTTATTTCGAAAAGATATGGGCCTTATGGCGGAGAAACCTACAAACAAGGCATCAAACTGTTCAAACTGATCAATCCAGATCTCAAAGATCTGAATCGCATTTATGCCGGCCAAAATATCCTCATCCCGGATCCGGCTATTCGAAAACAACCATGGTATCAATCCCTGTTTGACCAGTTGGAAAATAATAAAAATTTGACAGACTTCAATCGTACAATCAAAACCTATAAAAAAACACAGATGCTCCCTGTTTCGGAAGACAGGGAAAAGAAGCAAAGCTTTCCTTTATCAAAAGTCGCCTGGGCAGTGGATGCGAAACTTTCTACTAAGGGTGTTTATTACTTTCCAAGACAGGGTCAGAAAGATCTTAAGATCGATCTTTCCAAAATTCCCTTAATAGAACTTGAAAATGGAACCAGAATACTTTTTCCAATGGACGACAATAAAAATATAAAATCTGAGCTTGATATGGTAAAATCTTTCTGGAAGGATGTACATATCGTTCAAATTACGCCAAACGATTCTGAAAAACATGTTTTTGATGCTGTTTTTGGAAGCTTAGGAAAAGGTGTTTTAAAAAACCGTTTGGTTTTTTTTGATCAGGGAGTCGAGGTCGAGGTCCGGGGAAAATGGATATTTGATAAAATCGCTGGGAACGGAAAAACCGTGCGCCATTTTTGTATATCGCTTATCGATAATCCCAGGGAGCGCACTCCAGAATCAATCTTGCGTTACCTGAATCAAAAAAATATTGTTTTAAAAGAAATTCTCAAGGGTAAAAATACTGCCGAGAAACCTAATAGTCTTGGTTCCAATAAATCGACTGAAAATGTGAGTACCATCGATTCTTCAGATCAAAAAACCTTTATAAGTGATTTGATTACGGCCATGGGATACAAATACTCACCCAATGTCATTATTTCATTTCCGTATTCCGGAATTCAAGTAAAGAGTGTTTCAAACCTTATCACCGGAAGTAACGGAAACCCATTCCTTGTGGACTTTGGAGATTTTTACGGCGATGCCGTTTCCGCTATTGAAAAGACCGGCTTTACCGTTATTCAGATCAAATATGATGATAATTTTCATGTCATAATACAAAAAATACTTGACGCCTTAGATGTTTCTTATACAAACAATCCAATATTTCTTGCAGCCAGAAGACCTGCCATACACAATACCGTTTTTACCATACCGGGTTTCTTGGTTAGCGGTGCAGAAAAATCAAGAATGCTTTTTTCATTTGCTACTCTGCATAATGAGATAACTCAATTTATGACAAATCAAGGGGTTAAGATCAGTATGATCCAACCGTCTAAAAAAGTCATCCAACATATTAATAAGGTTAAAAAATGAAACCATACGGGTTTGTCCGGGCAGTAATTATAATTTTGATATTCGGCAGTGTTTCGTGTACAGCAACTCTGGAAATGCAAAAAAAACAGGCTAAAACTTCAAGGAATTTAGGTGAAGCATATTACTGTCAGGGAAATTATCCTTCAGCGCTTGGAGAATTCCTTAAATCAGAAACCCTTTATCCCGGCGATCCTTTTCTCCAAAACGACCTGGGCCTCACTTACATGGCCATGGGAAAAATGGATCTTGCCGTTAAAAGTTTTAAAAAAGCCCTTGAAATTAAACCTGATTACGCTCCTGCCATAAACAATTTGGGAACCGCCTATCTAAACAAGAAAGAATGGGATACAGCCATCAGGTATTTCGAGGCGGTTAGCGAAAACCTTCTGTATGCTACGCCCCATTTTGCTTTTTCCAATCTGGGATGGGCCTACTACAACAAAAAAGAGTATTCACTTGCTGAAAAATTTTATCTTAAGGCCCTTGATATTAATCCGAATTTTATCAATGCGCTGGTTGGTCTCGGCAAGACGTATACCGTGATGGGCAGAAGTCCGGAAGCTGTGGCCACACTTGAAAAAGCAGTTAAAGATTATCCGCGTTTGGGACAATTATATTTGGAGCTGGCTCGGGCCTATACCTTGTCGGGCCAATACAAAAAGGCTCTGAACACTTATGAAAAAGCCGTTGAATTTGCTCCTGACAGCGCCATCGCCCGGGAAGCGGAAACAGAGGCTCTAAAAATAAGGGAATTTCGGTAATGAAAAATCCTATAAATTATCCTTAATGCCGTGTTGTTCAAGTTGAACGATCCTGGGAGTAATAAATATCAGCAATTCTTCCATGGCATCTGAATTGGATTTCGATTTAAAGAGCCAGCCAAGAACCGGTATTTGCATCAGTCCCGGGACACCACTCTCACCTCTATCTTCTCTTGTTTTCCGGATACCGCCGATGACCACCGTATCCCCATCATTTACCAAAAGTTCGGTATCGGCTTCCTTGGTAGTAAATGATTGCTCACCATTTATAACAGAACCAATTTCATTGTCTATAATATTAATTTCCATTGAAATGCGATTGTCAGGAGTCACATGTGGTGTAACATGCAGCTCAAGGGTGATGTCTTTCCATTCTGTTATTGTATTAAAATCTTCATCCCTCGTATTATACGGGTATTCTAAACCCTGTTTAATCAACGCCTCCTTATTGTCGAGTGTTAAGATTTTAGGCGAAGTGATTATTTTAACCTTTCCTTCACTTTCAGCTGCCGCTATGGTAGCGTCCAGCGTCCATGGCGTGCCGGTGAGCTTGCTGAAATTAATACCCAAACTTCCAAAGGTGGATAAAGGCAGGTTGGTTGAAGTAAAAGAAAAATCACGGTTATATCTGTTGCCGAATGGACCTAAAGTTCCTGACAGAGAAACTCCAATCTCCCTTGAAAAGTTACTGGAGGCTTCGACGATTCTGGCTTCAATGAGAACCTGTGGGGTTACCCGATCGAGTTTTTGAACGATTTCTTTGGCTCGTTTAATGGATCGCGCCACATCCGACATGACAATCATATTGCTAGTTTTATCAACGGTGACTTTGCCACGATCCGGGTTGAATTTACTATTCCCATTTCCTTGCTCTTGAAAAAACTCATTCACATCATCTACAAGATGTTTCCCGATTTCCATCGCATCCACATAGCTGATACGCATAAATACGGTAATTAGTTCTTCCTGATTTTCGGCTTCCCGCTTTGCTGCTAACTTTTCTTTTCTTTCCTCTTCTTCCTGTGCCAGAGTTTTAAGGGTAGCAACCCGTATTATATCTTCTTCATATACTAAACCAAGCTTGTTCATCTTCAGGACCAGAGCAAGAACCTGGTCCCATGGTACGGGTTTCTCAAGGGTCATGGTAACCTCGCCGGTCACATCTTTGTCGATGGCAAAGTTTTCCCCGCTTATCTCACGTATAATGCGAAATACATTTTTAATGTTGGTTTTAAAAAAATCGACTGCAATCTTTTCCCCGACATATTTCTTTTTAGTCTCCGTCCGATAAAAATCGAGAGATTTTTTTATACCTGTCATTGTATCCGTGGTTTTTTGGCGTTCAATATCATAAGCACCACCCAGAGCGGCTTCTTCCGATACTGACCGCGTTGATTCAGCGCCATGGGGGGGTGTTTTTATTTGAGGAGTTTCAAAATGTACCATTTCATCGCCGGCTTTTTCTTGTTTTGCTCCTGTATCAACAGCCGTCTGAGTCATAATCTTTTTCCATAATGGAAGTTTGGCTTTATCAAGGGGCCTTGGAGGTATTGAAGAAGCTTCGAAATGAAGTAACAGAAGATCATCGGTCTGTTCCAAAAAATAGGGTGTTGATTCTCGCAATTCAATTGTAATCGTAGAGGTATCTTTCATGGCCGGAGTCTGAACAGGTGTAATACGATCAACAGCGCTTTGAAAACGTGTGGTAATCAATGGACGCTGGCGATATTCCGGAAGCCTTGTATTATAAAGATATAGCAGGAGGTTTTTATCATTGATCTTTCTTAAGTCGTATTTGACCGGTGTTGTGGTCCCGATAATAATTGTCGATTTGCCGTCTTCTTCACCTGAAAAATCTATCCGATTAATCCAGGCAGGTTTGTCTTTTTTAATCTGTGGTTTAACAGTTTCATTGGCTGTGGTTTTTACAACTAATTTTTCCTGTTCAGACACCGCCGGCCGTTCCTTAGCACTTTTTGATTTATCGTTCGCTTTTTCTTCTTTTTGCAACTTTGTATCGGTAGAAACTAAAGTTTTAGATTCCTTTCTGAATGATATTTTAAGATCCGTATCTTCTCTGGTTACTTCATATGAAACATCTTTATTTAATAAGATTTCGATTCGGGATGTATGCCCCCTGGTTGTTATTTCAGAAGCTTTGATTGAGACCACAATATCACTGGCCGGGACATAGACAGTATTGATATTTCCCAGAGCCGTTTCAGGAAAATAAATGAGAACACCCGGAGGAGAAAGCTGTTTGACCGAAGTATAGGTAAGCAACCGATTCCCTCTGATCCATATTATAGACGATTTTAAGTTTTCGCTTGTGCTTATGTCAGTTATAAGCCTGGGTTCAAAAGATGGGTTGGCATCTTTTTTCGTTTCTTTAACTGCCATGGTCTTTGAAGCACACCCTGCCAAAACTGTCATCAACATTCCCAAAAAAAGGACAACACCTCCAATCTTTGACAATCTCTTGACTTTACCATTCATGTTATTCTTCTCCAGGAGGTTTCAATTTTATTTCTTTTTTACGCACAGTAACTTTTCCGTAAATATCTTCAACCTCTTCTTCAACAATGATTCTGTCCGATAATATTTCTGTTACTCTGCCTGAATGTGTTCCGATGTATGTCCCTTTTTTTATTATGTATCCCTTCCCGGAACCCTCTTCGACCAGTGCTCTGTTCCCACTCTGGGCGCTTATTATTCCTGCAAGTTTAAGCTGGCTTAATTCGAGCTTTTCAAGGGGGGTGAGTAACTTACGCCTAACTGCTTTTCTATGATTAACAGGTAAGGTAACAGGTTTTTCTTTGATCAATGGTTCAAATGGGTCAAGTTTTCCATCGGGGTTGTAAAAGTCGATTATTTTCGATGTTTCAATTTCTGCAGTTGTCGTGAAGACTGAAGCAACCCGTTTACCGTTTGGCACACCGCCTTTGCCCTTTGAAATATCAGATGCAATTTTTGCTATGGGCATACCAGTTTCTTGTTTTGAACCAGATTTTAACATGTCGGCATTTTTGGATATTTGAGGTTTTGATGTATCCTTTTTTGTAATGATGATCTTTTTAGTGATTTTCCTGGCTTTTGGGGGAATTTCAGGTTTTTTATCACAACCTGTCAAGAGAAAAAAGAAACAGATAAAACAGATGAAGCTGCGTATTATGACAATTATCTTATTCATGAATTATGGTTATTTTTTATTTTCTTTTTTAGAGTCCTTTTTGGGTTTCGCTTCCATAAACCTATAAGTTACAGCAGTGCATAATGTTTTAAGTTCACCGCTTTCCTTTGTTACGGTCATATCAATATCGTCAATATTAACGATCCTGTCTAATCTTGCAACCTTGTCAAAGAAAAGTGCGGTTTTATGATAATTGCCGGTAACTATTATTGATATAGGAATTTCAGCATAAAATTTTTTAGTACGTTCTGCTTTGGGCTCAAATAACAAAAATTCCAGGCTGGCATCATGACCGGATTGGGAAATGCTCGACAGCAGAGAAGGTATTTCTTTTTTTTCGGGAAGCTTTTTTACGACAATTTTAAATGCCGTTTGTGCCTTTTTAAGTTTATCCTGAAAATGTTTGAGCTGTTTTGCCTTTGCTTTTGCCCTGACAAGCCTTGTTTCCAGAATTTTTTGTTTTTCTTGCAATTCGTCAATTTCCTTAACTTTAGGCTGATAAGAAAAATAGACAAAGGGCCCAATAAGCATCAAAAAGATCCCAAAACAAATTAAAATCCTGTAGTGTTTTGGAAGCTTGCCGATTTTATCGATCTTTTCTAGGAACAACTTGGTGAAGTTGGAAATTTCGATCTTTTTCATTGTTTTTTTGCCCGGTTTGGGACAATTATTACTTTTCGGTTTTTTTAAAAAACCTTATTGCAAGTAATTTCAAAACTTTTTAGATTTTGATTACTTATGTTTTGTTGTTTAAGCGTTTTCAGGTTTACATTTTTATAACGTTTTGAAACTTCCAAACGGGTCATAAAATCGGCTACAGTTTTACTATCCATGGCAATCCCATTGATGCTGATATTGTTTCCTTTTGCTTGAAGATTGGTAAACCATAATCGCTTAACAGACTTGTTGTCCTTGTCTGATGTTGAATCTGATCCTGAAATTGACGTGTGTTCAGCAACCATCTCTGTCATGTTGTCAAGCAGACAGACAGCGGCTATGCGTTCTGTCTCAAGATTCTTGATAACTTCTGTCTTTTTCTCTAAATTGTTGAACGCCTTTTTTATTCTATCTACTTCCTTTGCTTGCTTTTCAAATTTGGTCAACATTGTGTTATTATTTGTTATTTTTGTATTTAAAATATCGATTCTTTTTTGTAATCTTATATTATAAAAGAGCAAAGTGACAACAACAAGTAAAAGAGAAAGAGAAAATATACTGATCTGTTTGCGAATGTTCTCTTTTTTAAGTGCTGCTCGATAAGGTAGCAGATTGATATGTATCATTTGTCACCGATCTTTCTTATTGCAAGACCCATACATATAGCAGCCTGGGGCGCTATCTGTTCAAGATAAGAAGAATCAAAACGGTTACTGTCGATAGAAAAGTTTTGAAAAGGATTTATAATTTCGACTTCAGTTGTGGAAACATCAGATGTTTCCACAGCCAGGAGTTGGCGAAACTCCTTAATGTTGGCACCACCGCCGCTCAGAATAATCTTTGTTATTTGATCTTCAGGGAAAGTAGAGTAAAAAAAATCAAGGGCACGTTTTATCTCAGTGCACCAGTCGTTTACCACTGATGAAACAATTTTACTCAAATCCTCAGGGGAAATGATGTCTGATTGTCCACCTTGTTTAATCTCTTCGGCTTCTGCTAAAGAACACTCCACAAGGGAAGCGATCTTTTCGTTTATCTGTCCGCATCCAAGCGAAACATCGCGCATGAATACAGAAGAATTATCTTTCAGGATGTTTAATGATGTCTTGCTGGCTCCAATATCAATAAGGGCAACATTTTCATCTCCTGGATCATAATTGAATTCATAGATGTTTTGGAGGGCAAAAGCATCAACGTCTATTATGCAGACGTTAAGCCCTGTCATCTGGATCAGATTGATATATTCGTTAACCATTTCCTTTTTGGCTGCAACCAGAAGAACACTCATCTGATTTGGGTTGTGTTTGCATTCCCCAATTATTTGATAATCCAGATTAACATCACTTATATCAAACGGAATATACTGTTCCGCTTCAAAATGGATTGTTTCCTGAAGCTCATCATCCGTCATATTCTGAACATTGATTTTTTTAACAATCACCGAGTAACCCCCGATGGAGATGGCAACATTTTTTTCTTCCAGTTTCGCTTCCTTATAGAGTTCACGAATAGATGCAGAAAGAGTTTCAGGATCCTTAATAGTACCTTCTTCGATTATCCCCGGTTCAATATTAATTGTGTGGAATCTTTTAAAGATGTGACTTGTCTTTTTATTGACTATTTCAGCAATCTTTACAGTTCTGGAACCTATATCAAGGCCGATAAGATGAGATTTTTTTCCAAAAATCATGATATGCTATTAATCACCAAATATTTTGTTTTTGTCATAGATGCCGAAACCAAGGGCCAAAATGATCTTTCGTTAAGTTTCCAGGCGACAAGGCATGCCTTTTTCTATGCGTGCAATCGTGATGGGAGATACGTTTTCCTTTCTGGCAAATTCGTTCTTGCTCATAAGTAAAAACTCTCTAATGTTCTTTAAAGAATTCCTTTTCATTTAATAGCCCTTATACAAAACAAAAATAATAATTGTACAGTCCAAGGTTCTTCTAACTTGTTGATATTATTAGAACCATAAATTGGGTATCGTCATTCCCATGAAAGTGGGAATCCAGAATATTATCAGTATGATATGAATTGTGGATGCCGGATCAAGTTCGGCATGACGTAAGAGTTTTAGACTCTCAAGATAATAAGTAAGTTTGTAATATCGACAAAAGGTAATATTTATTAATAAATTTGATCTTTTAAACAATATTAGTTTAAATTATAATTAAGTTCAAGAACTTTTCTATATAATTGCTAAGTCCAACTGTATTTGGGGTGTAAATCAAGATTGTTGGTGATTTAGCTCAAGCAAGCCAGGTTTCAGGTGTCAGTGTTCAGGTGTCAGCTCTTACGTTCGTCCTCCTGACACCTGACACCTGAAACCAGACGTTCGAATTTCGATGGAAAGTAATAAATGACAGCTGTTAACCAACATCAGTGAATTACACACCTGTATTTGGACTATATTCCAAGATTATTTGGTTGGTTTTTTCCTTCCATCGGATTTGCAGAATATCTGGTTATATATGACTATTTATTGATTTAAATACAAGATATTATAAGCGGGGCATGCTGCTGGATACTATTACTTTTATAAAAGGAACATCATTTAGTGGCTCATTTAATAAAGCTACTATATATAGTACTATATAATAAGAACATCAAAATATGTACATACAAATAATATTTCTATCAAAACACATGGTCAGGGGGTGTAAATCAAGACTGTTGTTTGCTAAGATTGCCATGGCTATTTGGTTTCGGAGCCACGGTTTGTCAATATGCAAGGATAAGCGTTTACCAACGGTCTT